>DATIWA010000666.1:0-4778 GCA_035465515.1 Candidatus Limnocylindrales bacterium
GGCCGCGCCCCGCCTCCGATTTTCCATTCCCACATCTGCTTTGTTACCATCATCGGTTCGATGAAAAAGCTTCCGGAGCAAGTCGATTTCATAGTGGTGGGAGCGGGCGTCGCCGGGCTGCGAGCGGCCATCACGCTGGCGGAGGCCGGGAAGGTCCTGGTCCTGGCCAAGCAGGAAGTGACCGAATCAGCCACCCACTACGCGCAAGGCGGGATCGCCGTAGCGCTGAGCGACGAGGATGAAATCAGCCTGCATTTTCAGGACACCATCAACGCCGGCGACGGCCTGGTGAACCCTGAAGCCGCCCACGTTCTGGTGGAAGAAGGGCCGGCGCGCATCCACGAGCTGATCGAGTGGGGGACGCAGTTCGACCGCCACGGCACCAAGCTGACTTTTACACGGGAGGCGGCGCACAGCCGCGACCGGGTGCTGCACGCCCACGGCGATTCGACAGGCCGGGAGATCGGCCGGGCCTTGTATGCACGGGCCTCCACGCTCAAAAACATCGTGTTTTCCGAGTTTGAATTCACCTCAGGCCTGCACATGGAGGCGGGCCGGGTGGCCGGCGTGGAATTGATCTCGCAAAAGGGAGAGCGGCGCCTGGCACGGAGTTCCGCGGTGCTGCTGGCCACCGGCGGCGGGGGAAACATCTACAGCAACACGACCAACCCGGGCGTCGCCACGGCGGACGGCGTGGCCATGGCGTACCGGGCGGGAGCGGAAATCAGCGACATGGAGTTCGTGCAGTTCCATCCCACGGCGCTCTACGTGAAAAACGCGCCGCGGTTCCTGCTTTCCGAAGCGCTGCGGGGCGAAGGCGCGGTGCTGCGCAATGCGGAGCTCCATCGCTTTATGGCCAAGTATCACGAGATGGGAGAGCTTGCGCCGAGGGACGTGGTGGCCCGGGCGATCGCACACGAGCTGGAGGTGTGCCCGCTCAAGGAGCCGGTGGTCTATCTGGACATGACGCACCTGAAAGAGGACCATATCAAGGCCCGCTTCCCGCGCATCTACGAGACCTGCCTGAAGCACAACGTGGACATCACGGTTGACCTGGTGCCGATTCGTCCCGCGGCCCACTACATGATGGGAGGGGTGCGCACGGACCTGCACGGCGTGACCAGCGTTCCGGGCCTGTATGCGGCGGGCGAGACGGCGTGCACGGGCGTGCATGGGGCCAACCGGCTGGCCAGCAACTCGCTGCTGGAGGGCCTGGTGTTCGGCGCGCGCGCGGCGCAGGCCATGATGGAAAACGGGGCCCACGGCGCCGCCGCGGCGGATTCCCCGGTAAAAGCCGGCACGGGGAGCAATCCCGGGGCTCCGGTGGAGGATTTTATCCACGAAGTGCAGAAGCTTATGTGGGAGAAGGTGGGGATTGTGCGCACCCGCCAGGGAATGACGGAAGCGGTGCAGCATCTGCAGGGAATGACTCCGCGCCTGCCGCCCAGCGATTCACGGAGACACTGCGAAGCGGGCAACATACATACCGCCGCCCTGCTGATTGCGCGCTCCGCGCTGGCGCGACTGGAGAGCAGAGGCGCCCATTACAGAACGGACTACCCGGCGCATGATGACACGAAATTCAAAAAGCATTCCGTGGTAACGGAGGGGGCGGTACGGTTCATGGCATAGGCCGGGGCTCCCGCCGCAGGGGACAAAAAAAGCCCCGGAATGACCGGGGCTTTTTACCAAGAGAGAGAGTTCACTACAATATCGCCAGAACTCTTTACTGACGATTACTGCAAAGGTTCCAAAGAGGTTAGAAAGATCGTAATACGATATATCAGAAAACGCAAGGCACCCGAGGGCATGTACGGTCTTGCGGGAGGGATGGAGAACGGCAAATTAAATTCGTTAATCAAGCCAGACCTAAATTTTGCATTACCTCTATTTTTCAGGCCGTTTTCCTACACTTATATGGCAGAAGGGCAACTCCGGGGATTGCCCCAAAGACATTGCCAAAGCACCTATGGGCCCCTTGAAATCGGCCAGGTTCCCGGCAAACTATTGAAAAGGAATGATATGGCCGACTCCCCTGAAATGGCCCGCTGGTACATTGCGGAACTGATCGAAGAACTTATCCTGGACGGGAACGTCCGCAACGTGGTGCACCGCAAGACGCGGGTGATCTTTGCCGATTCGGCGGAAGACGCCTACGAAAAAGCCCTCTCCCTCTCCACAGAGCACGAAATCACCTACCTGAACCAGATGCACAAGAGCGCGCAGACGCGCTTCTGGGGCCTGAGCGAACTCAACCTGGTGGAAGAGGACAAGTCCGCGCAGGAAAAAAAGGCCGCCAAGCCGCCGCATTACCGGGTATCCGACCGGCTTACGCCGGAGCAGATCCACCTGCTCATGGCGCTTCAGCCGGCGGGCCTGCCGAACTGACCTCTTCTTTTTGGGGAAAGACGAGCGACGCCAGCACGGAGAGCGCCAGCACGGCTGCGATGACAGCCAGGGCCGCCCATATGGGCATCTGGTAGCGGAAGGAAAGCAGCATCTTGGCCCCAATGAACATCAGCACCACAGCCAAACCATAGTTCAGGTAGTGGAACAGCTTCATCAGCCCGGAGAGCGCAAAGAACAAGGAGCGCAAGCCGAGGATGGCGAAGACGTTGGAGGTGTAGACGATGAACGAGTCGCGGCTGATGGCCAGGATGGCGGGAATGGAATCAGTGGCGAACAGGATGTCCGTGGTTTCCACCACCAGAAGAACGATGAACAGGGGCGTGGCGAAAATCTTGCCGGCGCGCCGGACAAAGAACTTTCCGTCCTCGTAGTTCTCGATCACGGGAACAAATCTGCGGCTGAGCCGCAGAACGACGTTGTGCGAGGGGTCCACCTGGTCTTCTTCGCCCTTGCCCATGAGTTTGAAACCTGTGTAAACCAGGAACGCTCCGAAGACATAGAGAATCCAGTGGAAGCGCTGGACGAGCGCGACGCCGCTCACGATGAAAACGCCGCGCATGATGAGAGCGCCAATAATCCCCCAGAACAAAACCGTGCGCTCCTGCTCAGGAGGCACTTTAAAGTAAGCAAACAGCAGGATGAAAACAAACAGGTTATCTACGCTTAAGGCTTCCTCTACCAGATAACCGGTAACGAACTCCAGGGCCTTGGTGCCGCCCATCCAGTGGTGAATCAGGCCGGCGAAGGCGAAGGCCAGAGCAATCCAGACAAGGCTGCTGAGGAGGGCCTGTTTGAAAGGAATGACGCGGCCACCGCGGTTCCAGACGGCGAGATCCAGCACCAATAAAACCAGGATCACGGCGTTGAAGATGATCCAGAAAGTGATGTTCATGTGCCCTACCGGGTGCGGCCCCGGAGCCCGGCGGCCCGCATTTCCGTGGAGCTTTGGGCATACGCGACGACAGAAAAGAGCGCGAGCGGGGCCATCGGCTTGAGGAATCTCATGCGAGCGATTAGAAACCAAACGGCGAAAAAGTGGAAGTGCGCCTGTTGCCCCCGGCCTTTCGCCAAGAACGCGAAAAGGCCGGGCCACCCGGCCGGTTGCGTCCCGCTCCCAGCCTTCCGTCCGGCGCGGGCTTGTAATTACCTTGGTTAATGACCTTCGGACTGTAACGGACGGAACGCGCCCGTGATAAACATGGCGTAACGATTTGCCATTGCCGCTTCTCAATTTCATTCGGTCTTCCAGACAAACTGCGGGCAGACAGACTGCGGGTGGATAACTTGCGGGCAGGCAAGCTGCAGGCAGACAAGTTCGTGGACAAGCTGCTGGAGTTGAACCAATTTCCGGAAATGAACCGGTCACTCGGGGTGAGGTCGTAATGCGTTGCGTCCGTTTGTTGCTTTCAATTGCCGGTCTGACCATGCTCAGCGCGTGCAGCAGTTTGCGCTATTTCAGCGCCGGCGCCGATGCAAACAACTCGTCGCCGGCCAGCCCGAGCATTGCCCGCAGCCTGATATCCCGGGAAACTCCGTCGGGCTTTGTCGATGTCCATGTCCATGCCCATGCCCAAGCGGCGGCGGACGCGACTTCCGTTCCCGCGGCTGACAAGCTCATCGCGCTTACATTCGACGACGGCCCCCGGCCGTATGTCCTGTTCGGCAGCAAAGGGGCGCACCCTGCTCCGGGCCTGGTGGACACCCTGGACCGGAATGGCGTGAAGGCGACGTTTTTTGTGGTCGGCTGGCGGCTTACCCCCAAAACGTGGGGCGAACCGCGGCATGAAGAAGACATCGGCATTACCTGCATTGACGCAGCGGAGCAACTGATCCGTCGAGGCCACGAGTTGGAAGACCACACCTACAGCCACCTGGAGCTGCGCAGCGCAGAGAAGAAAAACGGTGAGCAGTGGGTGATGCATGACGTGGACCGGGGAGCGCAGGCCATCAAGGCGGTCACCGGCGCGCAGCCGCGGTACGTCCGCCCACCGGACTGGATCATCACCAGCGATGCGCGGCGGGACCTGGAGCAGCAGGGCTACCGCGTGCTGACCATCTCGCCGGAAAATCCCATGGCGCTGCGCGACGTGAACTCGCTGGATTACCTGTGCGCCGGGAAGGCAGCCGGGTGTCCGAAGCCGTCTCTGGAGGGCGCAGTGTTAAAGCAGGTGGAACAGCGGGAGAAAAAAGGAATTTACACGCACATTCTCGCCTTCCATGAGCTCTCCACAACCGCGGCGGTCATGCCGGGGCTGATCAGCGACCTCAAGGCGCGGGGCTACCGCTTCGTCACCCTGACGGAGTACATGAAGCTGGTGGGGCCGAAATCCGGTGAGCCGGCGAAACAGGAGGCGGCCGCAAGGCGGCCG
>DATIWA010000667.1:0-2479 GCA_035465515.1 Candidatus Limnocylindrales bacterium
ACAGTCCAGGAAGACCTCCGCCGCGGGCCTGGCAAACGCTGTCATGCAGAAAATTCTTGCGCAACATCGCTCCGGCAGGCCCCTCATCAAAACCGAAGGGCTGGCCATGACGTTGGCCCATCCCGAGTGGCTGGTCATGAAATGGGGTGAGCTGTTTGGGCAGGAGACTGCGCGCAAAATCTGCGAATACGACCAGCAGGTCCCTGCCACCATGCTGCGGCTCAGCACACCGGGCGACGGCGACCAGCTTCGCAGTGAAGGCATTGAGACTGCGCCGGGTGAGTTGCTGCGGTCCGCCCGCCGGGTGATTGCCGGCGATGTCATCCGCAGCGCTGTTTTCCGGTCTGGCCGGGTCGCCATCCAGGATGAAGGATCACAACTGGTAGCGGCGCTCCTGGGCGCGGGGAAAAGAATTCTTGATTGTTGTGCCGCGCCCGGCGGAAAGACCGCATCGCTGGCCACGCGCCTGCCGGAGGCGGAGGTCTTCGCCGCCGAGCTGCACCCGCATCGCGCCCGCCTTCTGCGGACGCTGGCGCCCCAGCCGAACGTTCATGTGGTGGCAGCCGATGCCCTGCGCTTGCCGTTTGCCATGGAATTTGACCGCGTACTCGCCGATGTTCCCTGTTCCGGAACAGGGACCCTGGCCCGCAATCCGGAGATCAAATGGCGTTTGAGATATGAGGACTTGCGGGAGCTTCAGGCAAAACAGGTCGCCATTCTCCTTGCCGCAATGGACCATGTGGCGCCCGGAGGCCGCCTCGTCTACTCCACGTGCTCGCTGGAGCCGGAGGAAAACGGACAGGTCGTGGAGAAATGCCTGGAGCAGAATGCGCAGTTTCGCGTTGTTCCGGTCCAGGAAGAGTTGGCCCGGCTCAGCGAGGCGGGTGAGCTGGCATGGAACAATCCTGAGCAGTTGGTCAGCGGTGAATTCCTGAGGACGGTCCCCGGAATCCAGCCGTGCGACGGCTTCTTCGCCGCCATCCTTCAGAAAAGTAAGTAGGCGGGGGCCGGCCGGCTTGCTGTTATTTCTTCACCTCGAAATACACGGCGCTCCCGGTGGCCACGCGATCTCCGGCCGGAGGATACTGCCTGACCACGGTTCCCACCAGGGGCGGCGCAGGCTTTGTGCTGGCGATTGCGTGGTTGGCGGGCCTGGGGGCATTCCCCAGCCGTAATCCGGCCTCTTCAAGGGCCCCGGCAGCCTCTGCCAGCGATTTGCCTTTGAAGCTGGGCATCACATAGAACCGCGGGTTTTCCGGGGCTGAAATTACCAGCGCAATGCGCGGCGACGCCAAGGCATTCGAATTGGGCAGAGGGTTTTGCGAGAGGACGGTCTGCGGCTGCTCTCCGGCGAACCGGATCGTTGCCACGCTGCCCACTTCCAGGCCATGGCCGCGGAGGTTGACTGTGGCCGCGTGCTCGCTCTGGCCGATCAGGTTCGGGATATCCGCACGTTGCGGTCCCAGACTTTGCGCGAGGAAGACCTTCCAGCCGCGGCGGACCGTGGCGTTGGCGGGCGGCGTTTGGGAAATAATTCGCCCTTCGGGCACGCTGGAGCTGTAAAAGCGGCTGTCAATCGAGATCACCAGACCTTCTGCGTTGGCCAGGCGTTCGGCAGCGGCGGGAGCAAGGCCGGCCATGTTGGGCACGCGCACCTCACGGCCATGGATCGCAAAACGCATGGCCAGAAGCGCGGAAACCAGAAACACCACCAGCAGCACCAGACCGAGAAGAACATAGCGGAGCAGGTTGCGAAGCAATCAGCGTGCCTCCGCGTTTCCTGAACGCCCGGCCAGCGCGATGGCTGGCTTCGTCGCGACCGCTGTCTTCCGCATCTCGCGGAACGGCGGAGGGAAGCTCTCCTGCCGGCGCGCCGGGCTGGAAAGCGCTACCCGCATGAAATCAATCCACACGGGAAGAGCGGCATGGCCGCCGGTTTCATCCTCGCCCAGTGTCTTCTTCTCGTCATAGCCTATCCAGACGCCGCATGTGATGCTGGGCGAAAAGCCGATAAACCAGGCGTCTGTGTAATCATTGGTGGTCCCGGTCTTGCCGCCGAGGGGATGTTTCAATCGCCGCGCCATTGCCGCCGTGCCGTTCTGTACCACCCCCTGGAGAAGGGAAACCATGGTCCGCGCGGTACGCGCGCTGATCACGTCCCTGGCGTCCGGGTAGTCATCTTCCAGGACGTGTCCTTCATAATCGGTGACCTTGCGGATGAAGCGGGGCTCAATCAGGATCCCGTCATTGGGGAAGACGGTAAAAGCCGCGGTTTGCTCGAATAGCGTAACGTCCGCGGCGCCAAGGGCCACCGGCAGGTAGGGAGGAATCGGCGAGGTGATTCCAAAGCGTCTCGCATACTCGGCCACAACCGGCATTCCTACTTTTTGCGCCAGCTTCACCGCGGGAATGTTGCGCGATTCCGCCAGGGCGCGCCGCAGCGTTACGCTGCCGGCAAAGCGATGGTCGAAATTGTGCG
>DATIWA010000668.1:0-5763 GCA_035465515.1 Candidatus Limnocylindrales bacterium
AAGGCGAGTTTGTGGTGGTCAATCACGCCAAGGAGCCCACCTATCGCCACAAGGGAAAAGAAATCCTGCCAGGCAGGGACAATCCCCTGGGGACGCGCTGGATGGGCCTCAGTCTGCGCGGCTATGGAATTCACGGCACCAACGTGCCCGCTACTGTCGGCAAAGCCGCATCGCATGGCTGCTTCCGCATGAAGAAGCGGGATGTGGAAGACCTCTACAGCCGGGTCCGTGTGGGCGACACCGTAATCATTCGCCGCCAACCGGACGAGATGATTTCCCGGATCTTTACGCCGGGTCCGGAAGGAGCATTCCCGGCGAATGATGCCGGCAACGGTGAAACGCAGGTGGCAACCGCGAGCGCCGGCATGCCGGCGCTCGCGGACGCCCTCAGGTAAGAGGGAGTGCGACATGAACGACCATCGGGATGCAGGCGAGGAGGAAACCGTGGACCACGGAAAAACGTTGAATGTATCGTCCAGCGAGGCAAGGGCGGGCGGGACCATTCCTTGCCCGGCACGGGTTACGCAGCCAGCCGATCTTCCCGCATTTGAGAAGTGGTGGTTTGAGTACAAGGCAAAAATAACCAGGGGGATGCGCAACAGAATTCCGGATTTTTCTGTTGCCGGCCGGCGATGAAGAGGTTTGGAACAATTCGTCCAGGCTCATCGCCAGTTGCGCCATATAGCACGCGGGCAATTTTCCGTTGTGGTCAGCAGTTGCGGAGAAGGCCCCGACTTCCACGTCATGGCATGCCAACCAGCGCGTCATGGCAAAGAGTGCAACTGGCCTGGACTGCTGCATACAGGCGGTCGTTGTGGTCTGGCTGCCGGACATCTCCCGCGCGGGCGCGATGGAACGCGCTGGAGATGCGCCGCACCAGAGCGAGTTGGACCATAACGGCCGTCCTGGGCAGTTTTCTCGCTGGAAATCCAATCGGGCCGCCGTCTCCGCCGGGATGGCGGCCCGCTCCAGCGGGGCGACGTGACGAAAGGCGCTAGCCCGCGGCTGGCCCGGAGAGCGAACTTCATGTCCCGCGCTGTGGTTTCCCCGATTGCCAAACCCGCGGTTTTTGAGTTCAATGAAAAGTACCTTGCCGTCCAAGACATGGTGAAGACCGCATTTCACATGGTTGTCCTCGCGATCGCCTGCGTGGCCCCGCTCACGGCCGCGGCGCAGCAGCAGGGGCCGCCGCCGCTGGTGGCCGGCTCGGCGGAATTTGTGCGGCAGATTCTGGCGCGGAGCGGCGCGGTCTCAGCCATGAGCGTCAGTTTTCAGAACATCTCCGTGCTGCCTCCCGGGTCCCAGGAAGAGGTGCAGAACGCTGTCTTCACCGCATTCCGGGATGCCGGAGTGCGCCTGGTGAAACCGGAGATGGCGCAGGCGCAAGCGGAGATCACTTTTTCGGAAAACTGGCAGGGCTACGTCTGGATTGCCAACGTCCGGCAGCCGGCCGGTAGCAAGCTGGTGATGATAAAAGTCGCCCGCCCGCAGGAGAGCTCGACGGCGAAGGCGCCCATGATGACCCTGCGCAAAACGCTGGTCTGGCGCCAGGACTCGCCCATCCTGGATTTCGCCCAGGATGATCACAACCTGGCCATTCTGGAACCCGGCCAGGTGTCAATTTACGTGAACGAATCGGGGCAGTTGCGTCCGCGTTATACGCTGGCGATCACGCGCCAGCAACCCTGGCCGCGCGATCTGCGGGGCAGGCTGCTGATGAACGGTTCGCGCCTGACGGTTTTTCTCCCCGGCACCCGTTGCAGCGGAAGCATCTCACCCCCGGTGCTTGATTGCCGCGCCAGTGACGATCCCTGGCAGATCGATGAAGGCGCCACGGTCGCCTTTTACAGCTCACGGCGTAATTTTTTTACCGGGCTGCTGGCCGGCGCCAACGCCGGAGCTTCTGTGCTGCCATTTTTTTCCGTCGCCGCATGGCAGACCGGTGATTCGCATGTGTGGCTGTTCAGTGGTAGCGACGGCCGTACCCGGCTTTATCAGTATGATCTTTCAGCCCCTTCCGCCGTCTTCAGCGGCTGGGGAAGCGACATTGCGGCCGTGCATTCCGGCTGCGGTTCGGGATGGCAGACGCTGGTGACGGCGCCCACCGATTCCGTCAAACCGGACAGCGTTCAGGCCGTGGAGATCATTGGGCGTGAGGCGTTGCCGGTGAGTTCAACGGTTGAACTCGCCGGGGCCGTGCAGGCGTTTTGGACGGCGGGCAAGAACGGCGACACGGTGAATGGCGTGATGCAGTCGCCGGCCACGGGAAAATATGAAGCTTTCACTCTTTCGGTTAGCTGCGGCCACTAGTCTGCTGGCCGCCATGGTTCTGGCCGCTCATGCCAGCTCGCGCCCGCGCTACGGCGGGACGGTGCGCATTCTGCTGCATGAGCGCGTCAACACGCTTGACCCGCTGGCCGAAGAAGACCATCCCGCGGCGCGCGACAAACTGGCTGCTCTGCTGTTTGAGACCCTCACGGTTGTGGACGCCCAGGGCGGCGCGCATCCCGGGCTGGCGGCTTCGTGGCGGTCAGACCCCGGCAAACGTGTATGGCAATTTTCACTGCGCCTGGCCACATTTCATGATGGCAGCGTGGTCACTGCTCCTGATGCTGCGCAGAGCCTCGCCCGGGCCAACGGCTCGTGGAAAATTACGGCGCTCGATAGGCAGACCCTCAGCATTGAGTCGCCCGCTCCCGTGCTGCATATGCCGGAGATGCTGGCGCTGCCGCGTTTTTCCGTAATCAGAAGAAATGCTGACAACACGCTGGTGGGCACGGGCCCTTACAAACTCACGGAATGGCAGCCGGGAGAGCGCATTGTCCTGAGCGCCAATGAAGATTACTGGGGCGGCCGTCCTTATCCTGATTCGATTGAGGTCCAGATGGGGGCCTCGTTGCGCGAGCAACTCCTGCAACGGCAGCTGGGGCAATATGCGGCTGCGGACCTTACGCTCGACCAGGTACGCACTCTGGAGCAGGCCAGCCAGAACATCGCCATATCGCGGCCCAGCGACCTGCTGGCCCTTGTTTTTCTGCAACCGGACAGCGCGCCAGCCGGCAAGCAGGGACGGAAACCGGTTGATCCCCGGGTGCGGGAAGCGCTGGCCAGCGCCGTGAATCGCGCGGCCATCAACAACGTGATTCTGCAAAAACGCGGTCTGCCGGCATCCGGCATTTTGCCGCAATGGCTGACGGGTTATGAATTTCTTTTCCCCGGCGCCATGGACCTGGACCACGCCCGGGAGCTTCGCGCCGACGCCGCGGGCCTGGTGATCATCAGGCCCATCGCGCTGGCGTATGATTTCTCCGACCCCGTGGCCAAGCTGGTGGCGGAACGGATTGCCGTGGACGCGCGCGAAGCCGGCATCACCGTGCAGCCTTATGGTGAAGCGCACGTGGCCGGCAAGGCCGCGCGGGCCGGGCTTAATGCCGACGCGGTCCTGCTGCGCGTGCCTTTACAGTCGCTGGAGCCGTCAGTCGCCCTGGCGGCAGCAGTGGAGGACATGGGATTTCCGGAATATGCGCCGGCTGCCCTGAGTTCGCCCCGTCTTGAAGACCTGTTCGATATTGAGGGCAAGGCCATGCAGAATTTCCGCATCATTCCCATCGCTCACGTTTCCCAGGTCCTTTGGCTGAACGGCAACGTGCATAATTGGGTACAGGATCCCGCTGGAGGTTGGGGGCTCGATCAGCTCTGGATCGGGGGGAATCGCTAGTGTCGCTAAAGAGCAAGCTGCTTCTGCTGATTGCTGTCAGCATCGCCGCCAGCGTAGGCGCGGTGACCTTCCTGATCGAAGAACGCGCGCACGAGGCCTTTCGCCAGGTGGAGCAGGAGCGGACTGCCACCATGGTGGGCCAGTTCCACCGCGAGTTCGATCATGAAGGGGAAGAGATCACCCGCGGGGTCGAGACCATCGCCAACTCCGACTCCATGCTGCGCACCGCAATGGAAATTACCAACGGCGCGGACGTGGCCAGCTTTCTCAATGAGGCCGCCAATTACGCGCAGGCGCAGCGGCTGGACTTCCTCGACCTGATCGCCCCGGACGGCACCATTATCTCTTCGGCGCACTGGCCGGCCCGCTTCGGCTACAAAGAGCGCTGGTTTCTGGACCGAGGCACGCCTCTGCCGCAGCAGGCTTTCCTCAAGCACGTGGAGACCCCGCAGGGGACGGTGCTGGCGCTGCTGTGCCTGCGTCCGGTGCGCACCCATGGCTTGAGCCTTTATCTGATCGGAGGCAGAAGGCTGGATGCCATCTTGCAGACTCTGGCCCCGCCTTCCGGATTGCGCGTATCTATTTACAGCGCCCCGGAGCAGGGACCGGGAGAAATTCTGGGACCGGCGAAAGACAATCTTGGGCTCGCCAAGGTGATGCCGCTGGTGCAGCAGGCGATCGAACAACATGAAGCATCCATGACCTTGAATTGGGGACCGGGCCTGCCGCAGGAAGAAATCGTGCACGCCATCGCCCTGGCTGGATATTCAGACCGCGTGCCGGCGGTGCTGCTGGTGGGCAACTCGCTGGAGCAGGAACTCTCACTGGAGAAGCGCATCCGGAATATCAGCTTGGTGATTGCCGGAGTGGCGGTCTTCATCGGAATCGTGATCAGCGGCATTCTCACGGCCCGCATGAGCCGGCCCATCAAGGACCTGGCAAAGGCCGCCGGCGAGATCGGGCAGGGCAACTGGGATGTGCGCGTGGAGCCTGCCTCGCAGGATGAAATCGGGAAACTTGCCGCGGCCTTCAACCATATGACCGGGGAGCTGGCCGCCCAGCGTGAGCGGCTGGTGCAGACTGAGCGCGTGGCCGCATGGCGTGAACTGGCGCGGCGCCTGGCGCATGAGCTCAAGAACCCGCTGTTTCCCCTGCAAATCACCGTGGAAAATCTGCTGCGCGCCCGTGAGAACACTCCGGACCAGTTTGACGAGGTCTTTCGCGAAAGCACGGCCACCTTGCTGGGCGAGATCACCAACCTGAAGACCATCATCAACCGGTTCAGCGACTTTTCCAAAATGCCGGCGCCGCAGCTCCAGCCGGTGGACATGGAAGAACTGGTGCGCAGCGTGGTCCAGCTCTTTCAGGGGCAGCTCACAAGCGGCCCGAAAAAGATCGAACCCGAACTGCTTCTGGAGAAGGTGCCGCCGGTCAGCGCCGATCCGGTGCTGCTTCGCCGGGTGATTGAGAACCTGGTGCTCAACGCCATAGACGCCATGCCGGACGGCGGCAAGCTCACTTTCCACACCGCGAAAGATGATAAGTTCGCTGTCTTCGAGCTCACCGATACCGGCAAAGGTCTGACGCCCGAGGAATGCGACCGCATCTTTACTCCTTACTACACCACCAAGCAGCACGGCACGGGCCTGGGCCTGGCCATTGTGCAATCCCTGGTGAGCGATCACCATGGGCGGATCAGCGTCAGGAGCAAAAAAGAGCAGGGAACCACGTTCCATGTTGAGCTGCCTCTGGCTTCAGGCCAGGGCGTGAATGTGGAGGAAAAAAAAACTGAAGCGAAAGGAACGGCAATTGGCAGATAGCCAGGGCCAGTTGCGAATTGCCATTTCCTGATTGCCCTGTATGAAAGCCCACCTCCTTATCGTTGATGACGACGCCAACACGCTGGCGTCGCTCTCCCGCGCCTTCCGCCTTGCCGGCCACGAAGCCACTGTATGCGACAACCCGGTGCGCGCGCTGGAGATGGGCTTTCATACAGGGCAATCAGGAAATGGCAATTCGCAACTGGCCCTGGCTATCTGCCAATT
>DATIWA010000669.1:0-1572 GCA_035465515.1 Candidatus Limnocylindrales bacterium
GCATCGCGGCCACCAGGGACGGACAAGCCTATGTGTCCGGTTCCACTTTTTCGTCGAGCTTTCCCACCACGCAAACCGCATTTCAAAGGGTCTTCAGGGGCAGCCAAATTCAATCGAATGCGTTCCTGACCAAGTTCACCAGCGCGGGAAAGTTGATCTACTCCAGCTACATGGGGGGGAGCGCCGGCAATTTCGCCGTCGTGGCGCTGGACCGGGACACCAATGCTTACATCGCCGGCGGCGGGAGCGGCAGCGACTTCCCCGTGACCCCGGGGGCGTTTCAGGAAAAGCCCAGCGGTGGAGAAGACGCGTTTGTGGCCAAGGTTGTGCCCTTGTGCGCTCTCAGCACGGTGAATC
Organism: Candidatus Limnocylindrales bacterium; assembly: GCA_035465515.1. Taxonomy (GTDB): domain Bacteria; phylum Acidobacteriota; class Terriglobia; order Terriglobales; family Acidobacteriaceae; genus Angelobacter. The sequence goes on from DATIWA010000669.1 coordinate 358, forward strand.
GCTCGGTGACCATCTGTTCTCCCGCGAGCGGCAGCACGGTACGTTCGCCGGTGCGCGTGATCGCAGGCACCACCGACGTGACCCCGGTGAAGCTGACGCAGGTGTATCTGGACGGAAAGAAGATTTACGAAGCGCGGCTCTCTGCCATCAACGTGGGGCTGCCCATCGCCGGCGGCACGCACCGGCTCACGGTGCAGGCGTTCGATACAGCCAATGTGATTTTCAAAAAGAGCATAACCGTAACCGTCAGCCCGCACTAAAACGGGCCGCCGAGTCCTGCAACCATGGGCCAATCCCCAGACGGGTGGGCGGCCCGCCTTTTTTTCGGCACAACTTCCGTGATGCTCGTTTTGGAGGAATTTCGAAATGTTCCGTAGTAACAAGCTCCATTTCTTCGGTATCTTCGCGGCCCTGGGCCTTGTTCTGGCTGGTGTGAGTGCGCTTTGTGTCCTGTGGCGGCACGGTGCGGCGCCTCATGATGTCATGGCGCAAACTACGCTGGCGATCCGCCAGGAAGCGCCTTCCGTTGCGCATGTCTCTGAGGTCGTTGCTCATGGTCCTGAAATCACTGATGCGGCGAGGCTGAGCGTTGCGGCCGGTTACGGCAAGCTGCCGCTCAGCTTTGAGCCGAACCGCGGGCAAAGCGATCCGCGGGTGAAATTCCTGTCGCGGGCGGGCAATCGCACCCTCTGGCTTACGAAAGATGAGGCAGTGCTTGCGGTCGGGCGGCCGTCACGATCCAAGGCATCACCAACGGGAGGAGTAGCGCGGACAGGCCAAGTCCTGCCGGCGGTGCTGCGCATGAAGTTCGCGGGAGCCAATCCAGATCCGGCCATGCAGGGCGAAGACAGGCAGCCGGGCACTGTGAACTATTTTGCCGGGAGGCCGGAGCAGTGGCGTGCGAAGATTCCCACCTATTCACGCGTGCGCTACCGCAATTTGTATCCAGGTATTGACCTGGTGTTCTATGGCAACAATCGTGAGCTGGAGTATGACCTGGTAGTGTCGCAGGGGGCCGATCCGGCGCAGATCAAACTGAGGATCTCCGGCGCGAAGAATCTGCGCGTAGACGCGGATGGCAACCTTGTTCTGGAGACCCGGCAGGGCGACGTGATTCAGCAGAAGCCGAAGATCTACCAGCGCAAGGGGAGCGCGGTGCTGGCAATCGCGGGGGATTACGTGATCACTGGAAAAGATGCAGTCGGGTTTCGGCTG
>DATIWA010000670.1:0-14430 GCA_035465515.1 Candidatus Limnocylindrales bacterium
GCCCGGCGAAACGATGGTCTGGCGTCTTTGTGATGACCGGCGTTGATCACCGCGGGGAGGGCCCTGCGTCAGACAGGGAAGTTCAATGGCGCAGTTCGACAGGCAGGATTGAACTGGTTATTCTTTTTACATGGCGTTTGAATCCATCCGGCTGATCACATTTGATTGCTATGGAACGCTGATTGACTGGGAAACAGGCCTGCTGCGCTGGCTGCGCGGTAGATTCAACGGCGGCAGCCGCCAGACACCGGACAGCACACTGCTGGAACTCTATGGCGAAATCGAGGCTGAGTTCGAAGGCGGGCCTTATCTGCCTTACCGGCAGGTATTGACGCGCACTGTGCAGGCGATGGGGCAGCAGCTTGGGGTGGAAGTTACACCGCAGGAAGGGCGGCAATTTTCCGATTCCCTGGGAGACTGGGAGCCCTTTCCCGACACAATCGAAAGCCTGCGCGCCCTGGCCGGAAAATTTCGTCTGGGAATCATCTCCAACGTGGATGATGACCTGTTTGCCCTCACACGCGCCAGGCTGCAAGTTCCCTTTGAGGTGATTGTGACGGCGCAGCAGGTGCGCAGCTATAAGCCCTCTCTCAAGAATTTTCAGGAAGCAATGCGCCGAAGCGGTTTAAACAATAAAGAGATGCTGCACGCCGGCCAGAGCATTTATCACGACATTGTGCCGGCAAGTTTTCTCGGCATTCCCAACATCTGGGTCAACCGGCCGTCCATTCGGCCGGGGATAGGCGCTGTGAAGGCGGCTTCCGCCCAGCCCTGCATGCAGGTGGAAAGCCTTGCCGCCCTGGAGCGGGTTCTGCAGGACGGAACACTAAGCATCAAGCCGCGCTCTGAGGCGGGAACAGGATGGGAGCCAGCAGGACCTGACGCGTCTCTTCTGAAGTGAGCCGCTCATCGGCGGAATAGAACTCCACCGCGCCCCGCGGTGACTGGCGGATGGAAAGCATGCCTCCTTCGGGCGTTCCGGCGGACAGACTGCCCATCGCGCGGTACCTGTAGCGCACCACACGGGCGCCGAAATCCGCCACCAGTTCGATCTCCAGGCCTGACTCCGAATTGCTGATGCGGTACCGGTTGCCATCGTCTTCAGAATATGAGGCGGTGTCATGGCGTTCATTGAATTCCATTACGTCGGCCTTCAATTCATCTCCCAGCCTGCGCCAGCGTTCCCAAGCTGCTTCAACAAAGCGCTTTTCCGGATCCATCTGAATTTGTGAGTCAGTTTCACGACTTTGGTGACGATAATCTTCAATCCACCCCATATTTTCTGGGATGAAGTTCAAGCCACAATAGATGGCCGGCCTGTAGTTTGGGCTTGCAAGAAACCGCTCCTGAGTTATACTTGCCTGCCTTTTTTCAACGAGCCGACCGGGCGTGCTTGATTAGAGGCATTTGTTGTTCGGCAATATATCGCAATACGACGTATTTAGAAGCCGCTAAGAAACCGCTGCTCGCACGACAAGCTGACGTACAGAACTGAGCTGCAAAGATACTTTACATGGGAGATCCCGCAATGAGCGCTTCTGCGCCTTCGAACGGCCGAAACTGGGTAAGTCTGGTGCCTTATGGACTCAATGAACAGCACCCCAACAATTACAAGGACATAGTAGACGCGATGTGGGAAAACCGCGACAACCTGGGCTATGCATGGCGCGTGCTGCGTGATGGCTGCTGTGACGGATGCTCGCTGGGAACAACGGGAATGTATGACTGGACCATGAAGGGCGTGCACCTGTGCGCCGTACGGCTGGCCATGCTGCGCTTCAACACCATGCCGGCCATGGACTGGCGCCTTCTGGAAGACGTTGCCCCGCTCAAGAGCAAAACCGAGAAGCAGCTGCGCAAACTGGGCCGCCTGTCCGTGCCCATGGTGCGCCGCAAGGGAGAAAAAGGTTTCCGTCGCGTCAGCTGGGATGAGGCGCTCCAGACCATCGCGGACAAGGTCCGCGCCACTGACCCTAAAAAAATCGGCTGGTATCTCACCTCGCGCGGCCTGACCAATGAAGCCTACTACGCGCACCAGAAGGTGGCGCGCTTCATCGGCACCAATCACGTGGACACCAGCGCCCGCATCTGCCACGCCCCCAGCACCGCCGGCCTGGGCTCGACCGTGGGTTGCGCGGCCACCACGTGTTCCTATTCGGACTGGATCGGGGCCGACCTGATCGTCTTTGTGGGAGCCAACCCCGCCAACAACCAGCCGGTCACAACAAAGTATCTCTATTACGCCAAAAAAGCCGGCACCAAGGTTTTTGTCGTGAACCCGTACAACGAACCGGGCATGCAGCGGTATTGGGTCCCCTCGGTCACGGAAAGCGCGCTCTTCGGGACCAAAATCGCTGATGATTTTTTCCAGGTGCACGTGGGCGGCGATATTCCTTTCTTTTACGGCGTGATCAAACATCTGATCGAGAACAACTGGACCAACCGCGAGTTCATCGCGGCGCGCACCGCCGGATGGGAACAGGTGGAAGCCAAGGTGGCCGGGCTCTCCTGGGAAACGCTGGAGCGCAGCTCCGGGCAGACCAGGGAGGAGATGTTCCGCTTTGCCGAAAAATTCGGCCAGGCGCGCCACGCCATCATCGTCTGGAGCATGGGAATCACGCAGCACCGCTACGGCAGCGACAACGTCCGGGCCATCGTGAACCTGCAACTGGCCAAGGGCAACATCGGGCGGCCGCATACCGGATTGATGCCCATCCGCGGCCACAGCGGCGTGCAGGGCGGCGCGGAAATGGGCGGTATGCCCACCGCGTATGTGATGGGCTTCCCCGTCACCGAGGAAAACGCAAAGAAGTTTGCCACGCCTGAAGTGTGGGGCTTTGAGCCTCCCACCTGGAAAGGGTTGAGCGCGGCCCACATGGTGCTTGCCGCGGGGCGGGGAGAGGTGGACATACTCTGGCAGAGCGGCGGCAACTTCAAGCAGACCCTGCCCGAGCCTGACCTGGTGGAGAGCGCGCTGGGCAACATCAAATTGCGCGTCCATCAGGACATTGTCACCAACCCCACCATGCTGGTGGACCCGGCAGATACCGTCGTCCTGCTGCCCACGCGCACGCGCTACGAGCAGAAGGGCGGAGGCACGGAGACCAGCACGGAACGCCGCATCATCTACAGCCCGCAGATTCCCGGCGGACCGGACATTCCGGAGGCCAAAGACGAGTGGGAGATCCCCGTGCTGCTGGCCCAGAAACTGAATCCGGCGCGGGCCAGTGCGGCTTTCCCCTGGAAAGACACGCAGGACATCCGCAATGAGATTGATCGCGTCTGTCCAACCTACAAGGGAATCGCCGGGTTGAAGAAGAAAGGCGACAACTTCCAGTACGGCGGAGAGCGGCTTCTGGTTGATCGCTGCCTCACGCCCGACGGCAAGGGCCACTTCACCGCCGTCGAAATGCCGGAAGAGAAAGTTCCGGAAGGGCGTTTTCTGCTGGCCACCCGCCGGGGCAAGCAGTTCAACAGCATCATCAACGCCAACGTGGACCCGATTACCGGCGCGCGCCGCGATGACGTGTTGATGTCGCGTGAAGACGCCGAACGGCTCCAGTTGCGCGACGGAGATCCCATCACGCTTCGCAATGAACTGGGCGAGTTTCACGGCCGGCTGAAGATTGACCGGGTCAAGCCCGGATCGCTCCAGGCGCACTGGCCGGAGATCAACGTTCTGGTTCCGGCCGGCCGGCTCGATCCCAGCGGCGTGCCTGACTACAACGCCACGGTGGAAGTAGTTGCCGGACGCGCCATGCAAGCCGCGACCGCGTAGAGCCAGGAGCAGGAAGCAAGACAGGCAGGCCCGAACGATGCTCCCTTTTGGATATCGTCCTGCCACTGTTGTGATCGACCGATGTTAAGCAGGACCTAATGCCACTTTTGAAGAGGTGAATACTATGGCTTCAGATCGTCTCCCCAACCGTTGGGGGATCGCAGTTGCTGCAGTGGTCATGCAGATCTGCCTGGGCGCAGTGTACGGTTGGAGCGTCTTTAAGATCCCCTTGATGAAAGCCGAACACTGGGCGGAAACCTCAGTCCAGTTGAACTTTACCCTGGCCATTCTGTTCCTCGGCGTAGGAACGGTGATCGGCGGACTCTGGCAGGACCGTGTAGGGCCGCGCAAGGTGGCCACGGTGGCCGGCGTTCTGTACGGCATCGGATATCTGGTGGCCGCCTATGGGTCTTCACAGCATTCTTTGAACCTTCTCTATCTCGGCTATGGCGTGCTGGGCGGGATCGGCATGGGCATGGGATACATCACACCCGTGGCTACCCTGGTGAAATGGTTCCCGGATAAACGCGGACTGATGACCGGTGTGGCGGTCTGTGGTTACGGAGCGGGCGCCCTGGTCATGAGCCCCATTGCGGCGCGGCTGATTCCTGCGCGCGGTACGGCTTTCACGTTCGCGGCCCTGGGCATCGTTTATTTCGTGCTGGTCACCATTTCCGCCCAGTTCTATGCCAACCCGCCGCAGGGCTGGCGCCCCGCGGGCTGGACTCCGACAAGCTCGGTGGCCAAAGCGGCCAGCAGCTATGAGTTCACAGTGAAGGAAGCTGCGAGCACATGGCAGTTCTATCTTCTCTGGGCTATGCTTTTCCTGAACGTCTCCGCGGGCATCATGATCATCAGCCAGGCTTCGCCCATGGCGCAGTCGAAAGAATTTGTCGGCATGAGTGCTCTCCAGGCGGCGAACATGGTTGGTCTTATCTCCATCTTCAATGCCCTGGGACGCGTTTTCTGGGCGTGGGTTTCGGACATCATCGGCCGCGCCAAGGTCTACTTCCTGCTGTTCGCCATTCAGGCCGTGGTCTTCTTCATGCTGCCTCGAATCCACGATGCCACCATGTTCAGCGTCGCTTTTGCCAACATCGGTCTGTGTTATGGCGGTGGCTTTGGCACCATGCCTTCCTTCACGGCCGATTTCTTCGGGGCCAAGTACATGGGAGGCATCTATGGCTGGATCCTTCTGGCCTGGGGCGCCGCAGCCATACCTTCGCCTATCATGATCGCCCGGCTGCATCAGTCAACCGGCGCATTCTCCACCGCGGTTTATGTCATTGTGGGTGTTATGGTGTGCTCACTGGTGCTGCCACTGATCGCCAGAAGGCCCAACCGCGATGCCAAAGCAGTACAAGCCGGAGAGCTCGCGCGCGCGAACTAGTTCGGCCGGCTGAATCAAAACAAAGGGGCGGGCGATGTTGCCCGCCCCTTTTTCTTGCGCCGGAAAACCTTGCCCCTGATTCACGCTGATCAACTCGAACTGACCTCGATCTGCGAGGGCCCAGGTACATCCCGCGCGCCTGTATTAAATTGTCAAAGGCCGGTCTCTGATCAGCGCTTTTCTGCGTTCAGCGTTCATCAGCGGCGACGCTCTCGCCCTTTCCTGGTTCGCGAACCGCGGCTAACCTTCCTCCTCGTGCGGCTCAAAGTCCACCCGGCTCACGTTCGTCACCGCCAGTTGCAGAAAATAGGCCAGCTTCATCGCCCTCTTTTCGTCCAGGGTCCCATCCAGCAGCCCCCGTGCTCCCTGTGTGATTGCCACCTGGACGGCGTTAGGGTCATCCAGCGGCGGCAGCTCGGTAGTGGGTCAACTGACCCACTACCGGCAGCTCAAACCCCTTCTCCTTCGTCGTCATCATGGCCAGGTGCATGCAGCAATACTCCTGTCCTTTGGTCTTGGGCGCCCGGCAAAGCTCCCCGCTGGTTTTCACATAACAGCATCGTGGCGCCCGGTTCGCCCGCTCCAGGTTCTCCCGCAGGTTGGCATACACGTCATAGTTGCCGTCCAGTTGCCGGGCTTTTTATTTGTCTCAGCCTAAGGGAAAAATCGATGCGGATGATATTGATAGATGTTCTCAGGTGAGGCAGCAAGCCATTGCAACTTGCTCCGAGCGGTTTGTGGGCCGTGGCCACGGCTCGAGCACACCAGGTCTTGTTCGTAAGTGTGTTCGGCAGATTATGGAAAGCGCGGGGTGTTCTTACTAAGATGATCAAAGATATTGAAATTGCAGAAGAGGTGAATCAGCAAATTAGAGAAGCATGTCGAATCCTTGATGAATCTGCGGCATTGGTTCGGAGAAGAGCGCCCGGAGGTGCACGGGACTACGTTGTTGCTGTTGGCCGCATTTTCGAGGCGATCTCGGCGGAATTGCTGGATCCACTCTATAAAGAACATCCGCAGATTGCGCCGGCTGAGTGGAAGACCGGGGACGGGAATGTGTGAACTACTGAAAACCGAGGACATCTATAAGTCGCCATGCGCGTCCCCTACACCCGCCTATGCCTGAACTTCCTCTTCCCCTCGGCATACGGCCCCACGGTCTGCCCTTTGCCGTGCAGCTTGTACTTGTAGGTCAGCAGCCCTTCCATGCCGACCGGCCCCCGCGCGTGCAGTTTGCTGTTGCTGATGCCGATTTCCGCGCCCAGGCCGTAGCGGAAGCCGTCGGCAAAGCGTGTGGACGCATTGTGAAACACGCTGGCGGCATCCACCTCGTCCAGGAATTGCGCGGCGGCCGAAGCGTCTTCGGTCATGATGCATTCGGTGTGGCGTGAGCCGTGCCGGTCAATGTGGTCAATCGCCTCCTGTAGGCCGGAGACGACCTTCACCGTGATCTTCAGGTCGGAGTACTCCGTGTCCCAGTCTTCGGCGACCGCAGGTATGATCTTCAGGCCGGGGCACAGTTTCACCGTCTGCTCGCAGCCGCGCACCTCCACTCCCGCGGATTGCAGCGCCCGCACCAGGTCGGGCAGAAACCCGGCGGCAACATCTTCATGCACCAGGACTTTTTCCACGGAATTGCAGGCAGCCGGATACTGCACCTTGGCGTCCAGAATTACCTCTTTGGATTTGGCCGGGTTCGCCGCGGAGTCCACGTAGATGTGGCAGATCCCGCTGCCGTGTCCCAGGACCGGGATGCGGCTGTGCTCAAAAACAAAATTCACAAACTCCGTGGAGCCGCGCGGGACCACCAGATCAATCTCGCGCTCCATTTGCAGCACCTGCATGACCTCGGCCCGCTCTTCCAGCAGGCAGATGCAGGCCGTCAGCGCCGGATTGTGAACGGCCAGAGCTTCACGCCAGATGGCGACCAGCACGCGGTTGGTCAGTCTGGCTTCCATGCCGCCTTTCAGGACCAGGCCGTTTCCCGTCTTGATGGCCAGCGAGCCGACCTGCGGCGCCACGTCCGGGCGCGCTTCAAAAATCACGGCGATCACGCCCAGCGGGCAGGGGACCTTGCGCAGCACCAGATCATCATCAAGCTCCGTTGCGGCAAGAACATGGGCCAGCGGGTCTTCGAGCCTGGCCACGTCGCGCACGCGCGCTGCCATCTCCCGAACGCCGGCAGCGCTGGTCTTCAGCCGCTTCATTAACGCCTGCAACGCTTTTTCCCCGCCGGCCCCGGCAAGAGCTTCGCAGTCAGCCTGGTTGGCGGCGAGAATCTCCGCGCAGCGGGCCTCAATCAGATCGGCGGCCGTCAGCAGCACACGGTTGCGCTCCTCGCCCGCCATGCGGGCCAGGGCGCGCGCGGCGCGGCGGGTCTCCCGCACCTGTTGCGCCAGTGCTGGCGGCTGCGCATCAGTCGGCCGTGGCATCCGCGTGCTCCTTCTCCGACAACAGAAAATTTTCACGGCGCACCAGGATTCCGCGCAGCGGGCCGTTTTGCAGGGCCAGCATGCGGGAGAGTTCCTGGCTGCCGCACTCCGCCACTCCTCGGCCAATCACCCGGCCTTCCGGGTCAACAATGGCGATGACCTGGCCGGAAGAAAATTCGCCCTTGCAGGCGGTGACGCCGGAAAGCAGCACGCTGGCGTGCCCGTTCAGCAGCGCCTTGCGCGCGTTGGCATTCACCGCCGCCTGACCGCGCACCGTGGTGGCGAACGCCAGCCACCGCCTCTTGCCCGCCATGCGCGAGCCGGGCAGGAACAGCGTGCCTGCGTTCTCCCCGGCAAAGATCTGGTCAAGGACCTGCGGTTTTTTGCCGTTGGCGATCACCACCAGCCCTCCGGCGTGCATGGCGATCTGGGCTGCGTCCAGCTTGGCAGTCATGCCGCCGCGTCCCACCGACGACTTGCCCCGGGCGGTCTCGCGAATGGCTGAAGACAGCTCAGTCACCAGCGGAATGATGTTGGCCGAATCGGCGGGGCGCTCCGGGTCGCGCAGCAGGCCGTCCACGTTGGAAAGCAGGATGAGGGCGTCGGCGTCCAGCTTGCTCAGGACCAGCGCGGCCAGGCGATCATTATCGCGAAAGACGGCAGGCTGCTCCGTCCAGATATTGGTGACCGTATCGTTTTCGTTCACCACCGGGACGGCGCCGAGTTTGAGCAGCTTTTCAAAGGTCTGGCGCAGGATCTTGTAGCGATTGAGATCGGTGAAGTCGTCTTCGGTGACCAGCACCTGCGCGGGCGTGAGTCCGTGAGGACGGAAGGCGTCCGCATAGGCCTGCATCAGCTTGCACTGGCCCACCGCGGCGCAGGCGCGGGTGATGCTGGCATCGCGCAGGCGGCTGCGGTGAATGCTCAACTCCGCCGCGCCCAGGGTGACCGCGCCGGAGCTTACCAGCACCACCTGCCGGCCCTGCTTCAGCAGCGCGGAAATGCTTTCCGCCAGAGAGGCGACCTGCCGGGGATCGAAGTTGCCGGCGGCATCGCACACCACTGCCGTGCCCACCTTGACCACGATGCGCCGCGCGTTGCCCAGCAGTTCAAGGCGCGCCTTGCCGGAATCGGTTTGTTCTGCCCCAGCCATTCTGCTGCGTACGCCTCAAAACAAAAACCCCGCTGCCAGGCAGCGGGGGGAATACGGTGTTTGCCCTTGATCACTTTTGCCCGAATCTGCCCCCACATTCCCGCTCCACACTCGGCATGGGCGGCAGAAACCGTGCCACGGTTGGGCCAGAGGCGATCATATGCAGGGACTATAGCGGACAATCCCGCCCGGTGCAAGGCGGAAAAAGTGCTTTGTTGTTAGCACATGAAATGTCCGGTGGAAATAGCACATGAAATGTCCGCTTGGCAGGGCGGAAAAAGCGCTCTATAAGCGGCCACCGAAAGAGGCTCACACCGCTGCGTAAAGTTGTGTCATGACCGAGGGATATCTTCCGTTGCCTGCTGACAAATATTAACCCTCCATTGCCGACTCTTAACGACAACCATCTCCCGGCCCGGGTCAAATCCTGTAGAGGTCGAAGGTCGGAGGTGAATCGGCTTCGGGGGTCAAAATGAAATACTTCAAAAACAAATGGGCAGTGATAGTCGTGTTGCTGATCGGCATCATCGCCCTCACGGCGTTCAAGTTCCAGACGAAGAAACAGCCGCAGTACTACACGGAGAAGGCGCAGCGCGGTGACATTCAGGATGTCGTCCAGGCCACCGGCACCATCAACGCGGTGACCACGGTGCAGGTGGGATCGCAGGTTTCGGGGACCATTCAGACACTCAACGCCGACTTCAATTCCCATGTGAAGAAAGACCAGATTGTGGCGCAGATCGCTCCTTCTTTGTTCAAGGGCGCTCTGTTGCAGGCCAGGGCCGACCTGGCTGACGCGCAGGCCAACCTGGTGGCCGCAAAGGCCAACCTGGAAAAGGCCAAAGCGGCAGCCGCCCAGGCCAAACTCGATTTCGATCGCTATACGATTCTGGCCAGGGATGGCGTGGTCCCGGCGCAGCAGATGGACACCGCCAGGGCCGCCTACCAGAGCGACCAGGCGGCGGCGGGCGCGGCGCAGGCGCAGGTGACGCAGGCCGCCGCCCAGGTGCAGCAGAAGTCGGCCGCGGTGACGGTGGCGCAGACCAACCTGGACCACACCATTATCCGTTCGCCCATTGATGGCACGGTCGTGGCCCGCAGCGTTGACGTGGGCCAGACGGTGGCCGCGTCTCTTCAGGCCCCAACGCTGTTCACCATTGCGCAGGACCTGACCAAGATGCAGGTCTATGTGAGCACGGATGAGAGTGATGTGGGCGCGATTCACGCCGGGCAGGAAGTCAATTTCACCGTGGATGCGTTCCCCAACCGGAGATTTACCGGCAAAGTTTCCGCGGTGCGCCTCAACGCGACCACCGTGCAGAATGTGGTCACCTACACCACGGTGGTTGACTTCGCCAACCCGGAGATGAAGCTGTTTCCCGGGATGACGGCCTACGTGAATATTCCCGTGGCAACGGCGACCGGCGTGGTGAAGCTCCCCAACGCTGCCTTGCGATACAAGCCTGACCTCAGCGCGGACCAGGTCACCGCCCTGTATCAGAAGGCGGGCATGCCGGCGAACGGCAACGCGCGCGCCGGACGCAAGGCAGGCCAGGCGCAGCAGCAGCCTCAGGAGCAGGCGGCCACCGCCATTGTCTGGAAGCTGGCGGACGGCAACACGCTGGAGCCGGTGCTGATCAAGCTTGGCATCACCGACCACGCCACGACCGAGGTCGCCCAGGTGCTCAAGGGGTCGCTCAACGCGGGCGACCAGATCGTAACCGGCGCTGCCGGCGCATCATCGCGCGCGGGAGCAGGTTCCGCGCCCGGAGTTGGCGGCGCGCGTGGCGGGATGCGGAGCATGGGACGGTGACCCCGGAGCACTTGAAAGGATCGGAGAAAACAGTTATGGCGACGCTGGCTCGAGTTGAAGTGAATGAAAATATGACGGCCTCCGCGGCATTGCCCGTGATCCGCGTGGAAGACGTGCACAAGTACTACGAACTGGGCGAGACCCGGGTGCATGCCCTGCGCGGAGTGAACGTGAAGATCGAGCCGGGCGAGTTTGTCGCGATCATGGGATCAAGCGGCAGCGGCAAGTCAACCTTCATGAACATGCTGGGCTGCCTGGACAAGCCGGGCAGCGGCAGTTACTTCCTTGAGGGGACGGACGTTTCGCGGCTCGACAAGAAGGCCCTGGCCGCAATTCGCAACCGGAAGCTGGGATTTGTTTTCCAGGGCTTCAATCTGCTCTCGCGCACCACCGCGCTGGAAAACGTGGAACTGCCTACGCTTTACGCCAGGCTGGAAAAGGAGCAGAGGGTGGCCAGGGCCAAAGAAGTCCTGGAGATGGTTGGTCTGGGCGACCGGCTGGACCATTTTCCCGCGCAGCTTTCCGGCGGTCAGCAGCAGCGCGTGGCCATTGCGCGCGCGCTGGTCAACAAACCGGCGATCCTGCTGGCGGATGAGCCCACCGGAAACCTGGACAGCCGTACGTCGGTCGAGATCATGCAGATCTTTCAGGATCTCAACGACCAGGGGCTGACCATTGTGCTGGTGACGCACGAGCCTGACATCGCGCAGTTCGCCAAACGCATTGTGGTGTTTCGCGACGGCAGGATCCGGCATGACGACCCGGTGCGGCAACGGCCGCGCGCCGCTGAAGTGCTGGAGACGCTGCCCGGCATCGACGAAGACTGAGAGCAGAGTTGGAGACAAACGGGGGTCATGTATGGATTTACTGGCGATTTTACGGATCGCAATTCGCGCGCTGACGCGCAACAAGATGCGTTCGCTGCTGACCATGCTGGGGATCATCATCGGCGTGGGCGCGGTGATCGCCACCGTGGGCGTGGGCCAGGGAGCGCAGCAGCAGGTGCAGGACCAGATTGCTTCCATGGGTACGAACCTGCTGTTCGTCAGTTCGGGCAGCGTGAACCGCGGAGGTCTGCGGCTGGGCGGCGGCGCCACCAGGACGCTGGTAGACGACGACATGAAGGCCATCCTGAAGGAAGTCCCGACCGTGGCCGAGGCCGCTCCTGGCGCTGGATCGAGCGCGCAGGTGGTGTTTGACAATCAGAACTGGTACACACGGGTGACCGGAACCGAGCCGCAATATTTCGATATCAGAAACTGGCCGTTCGCCCGCGGCGGAAGCTTCACCCAGGACGATGTTGCCCGCGCCGCCAACGTGGTGGTGCTTGGCGCGACCGTGCAGCAGAACCTTTTCGGCAACGCGGATCCCGTCGGGCGGACGGTGCGAATCGGCGCCTTGCCGTTTGAGGTGGTCGGCGTGCTGAGCGCGAAAGGGCAGTCCGGTTTGGGACAAGACCAGGATGACGGGGTGTACGTCCCGATTACCACGCTGCAAAAAAAGATCACCGGCCAGGACTGGTTGCAGTACATCGTGGCCTCGGCCACTTCGCAGCCCGCCAGCTACGCGGCCCAGGGGCAGATCACCGCGTTGCTGCGCGACCGCCACCGCATACGCGCGGGACAGGATGACGACTTCAGCGTCCGCAACCTGGCGGACGTGGCGCAGCTGGCCGATGAGTCTTCACGCGTCATGACGCTGCTGCTGGCCTCCATCGCCGGCGTGTCGCTGATTGTGGGCGGAATCGGCATCATGAATATCATGCTGGTTTCCGTGACGGAAAGAACGCGGGAGATCGGGATCCGGATCGCCATCGGGGCAACGGAGTCGGACGTTCTGCGGCAGTTTCTGAGTGAATCGGTGGTGCTGAGCCTGGCTGGCGGAATTGTGGGGATTATTTTCGGAGTGGCCTCATCCATCTCCATTACCCGCGTGCTGGGCTGGAACATTCTAATTTCGCCGGCGGCCATGGCTGCGGCAGTGGTGTTTTCCATGGCGGTGGGAATTTTCTTCGGCTTCTATCCGGCGCGCAAGGCAGCCATGCTGGACCCGATAGAGGCCCTGCGCTTCGAGTGAGAGCGACCCCCCTTGCTCGAGAAAAAGGCCCGGCGGTTCAGGCGCTGGGCCTTTCCTTCTTGCTGTACAGCCAAAAGCCGAAGCTACGCAAAGAGCGCCATTCAGGCCACGTTCAACTTGTGCGCGATGCCGGACATCACTGACTCCAGTTCGCTCAAGAGAGTTTCTTCGATTCCCAGGCCGGCGGCCCGCAGAGCGGCCACCGGATCGCTGGCAAACAGACGCGCATTGGTTTCAGATCCGTGGACCCATTTGGACAACCGGGTCTCACAGTTCTGGAGGGCAAGCAGGAGCGGATCAGCTTTCGTCATGTGCAATCCCTTTTGCCGGATTTGACTACCTGTTCACCGGAGCCGAAAACGACTGAAGATTAAGACACCCCTTCCAGGAGCGCGGGAACAGAAAAATTATGGTTCCAGGACAATAACTGGAACTCACTGGAGAAGCCCCTTTATTTCAACAGGTTGGAAAGCATTTCTGGCTTGGACGGCGGGCCCTACGCAACTTTACAAATCCAAATCCTGCTTATCAGACAAAGTTCCCTCACCAGGGTTTCTACTCCTGAACGCGATCGCACGCTTAAGACCCGAGCGGTGACAATCTGGCCGGGCCTGGCTTGCCTGAGGAGATGGACATGAATGGTTTGCGAGTAATGCTGATCGGCGCGGCACTGATGACCGGAGGCTCGGTGTTTGCCTCGGCCCAGCCTCATTGGAACGGAAAAGGAGGACACGACCACCACGATCGGGACCGCGGACGCCATGAAGACCGCGGCTACCGCGGCGGAGACTACGGCGGCTACTATGGTGGAAATTATGGTGGCTACTACGGACGAAACCACAACGGGTACTACGGCCGTCACGACCGCGGTTACTATGATCGCGATGACGACCGTGGTTTTTACGGCCGCCATGACCGCGGCCGGCACTATGGCTGGCGCAACCGGGATGACCGCGATTATCGCTATTGGCGTCGCGATCGCGACCGGGATTGATCTGGAACAGCGTTAAGCACTCTCGAGAGCAAGGCGGGACCCGCGGATCGTGGGTCCCGCTTTTTGCTGCAAAAGCACTCTTGCGGCAAAACCCGAATCACCATTTGAATCCAGAGGAACGCGGAACGGCCGGCAAGTGGGCGCAGGCCCCGGGTCCCGGTGCGCTGTGAAGACTGCAATGCCCGAGTCGTCGAATCATTCGCGCCGCGGAGGCTGGCCGCTGCCGGCTCCAGGGCAAAGAGAAGGGGGTAACTAGCGCCACCCCCTGCTTGAAAGCATTTTCAAATTGCGAACTATTGGTGCTGGAGTTCGCCGATCGCCACGCTGTTGTTATCGAGTTCCACGAACAGGGCGCGGTTGCCGTTGACCACGTACACGGCCATGTTCTGCTGTCCCAGGATGCTGCTTGCCAGTGTAAGCGGTCCCCGGCCCGTCGCGTCCACCGAGTAAGAGATCGTTAGCGCGGTGCCGGTGGAGAGCACGCCCGTGTTGTTGACATCCACAATCCCGCTCATGTGGCCGGAGCCGTTGGCGTTAAGTGAGGCCACGGAGTCAAACGGGCCGTTGACGGTGACGCCGGTTTGGTTCAACCCGTAAGTGCCCTGAAGTGACGCGCTGGAGAGCGTGCCGGTCTGGGAAAAAGCTCCTCCGCTGACCACGGCGCCCGTATCGGTCTCCAGAAGCTGAACGCCATTCGTAGTGGGATACGCGGCGAACGTGAATGTTCCTCCGGAACTCGAAAGGGTGGCGGTGCCGCGACCGTTAGCGGCGATGGAGTAGACGCCGGTGAGGCC
>DATIWA010000671.1:0-3497 GCA_035465515.1 Candidatus Limnocylindrales bacterium
TTCCGGGGGCGCCTGTTGGCCTGGAGGATCTTCTTCCGCAGCCGGAGATTCTTCGGGGTGACCTCGACCATTTCGTCATCCGCCACGAATTCAATGGCCTGCTCCAGCGTCAGGTTCTTGAAAGGCACCAGGCGGATGGCCTCATCAGCCGTTGACGCGCGCATGTTGGTGAGCTTCTTTTCGCGTACCGCGTTCACGTCAAGGTCCACCTCGCGCGCGTTTTCGCCGACGATCATGCCTTCGTAAAGCTCCACGCCCGGGCCAACAAACAGCACTCCCCGCTCCTGCAAGCTGAACAACGCATATGCCGTGGAGGTCCCCGGACGGTCGGCAACCAGGGCTCCGGTCATGCGATGCGGAATTTCACCCAGCCATTCCGTGTAGCCGTCAAACAAGGAATTCATGATGACCGTGCCGCGCGTATCGGTAAGCAGCTCCGAGCGCAGGCCGATCATGCCGCGGCTGGGGACCGTAAACTCCATGCGGACGCGGCCCGAGCCATGGTTGTGCATTTTGAGCATCTGCCCTTTGCGCGAACCAAGCTTTTCAATCACCACACCGACGAAGCCCTCGGGAATGTCCACCATGAGCTTTTCCTGCGGCTCCATGAGCCTGCCGTCAATCTGCTTGGTCACGATCTCCGGCTTGCCAACCATGAGTTCATAGCCTTCGCGGCGCATGGTTTCAATCAGGATGGAAAGCTGGAGTTCGCCACGGCCCAGCACCTTGAAGGAGTCCGTGCTGTCCGTCTCCTCCACCCGCAAGGAGACGTTGGTGAGCAGTTCCTTCTGCAATCTCTCGCGCAGATTGCGGGAGGTCACGTAGGCGCCTTCGCGTCCGGAGAACGGAGAAGTATTCACCACAAACTGCATGGCAATGGTCGGTTCGTCAATAATGATGTGCGGCAGGGGCGCGGGATTTTCCACGCTGGTGATGGTCTCGCCGATATTGATGCCTTCGACGCCGGCGATGGCGACGATGTCGCCGCACTCGGCCTGGTCCACATCCACGCGTTTCAGGCCGTCAAAAGTGAACAGCTTGGTGATTTTCACCTTTTGCATGGAGCCATCCAGCTTGGCGATTGCGACCTCTTCGCCATTGCGCAGGCTGCCGTTGAAAACGCGGGCAACAGCCATGCGGCCCAGATAATCGCTGTAATCGAGATTGGCTACCAGGATTTGCAGAGCGCTGGCGGGGTCGCCGGCCGGCGCGGGGATGGTTGAAAGAATGGCGTCAAACAAAGGCCGCAAATCTGCCCCCGGACTCTCAATGGCGGTGGAGGCCGTTCCGGCCTTGGCGTTGGTGTAAAGCACGGGAAAGTCGAGCTGCTCTTCGCGAGCGTCGAGGTCAATGAAGAGATCGTAGAGTTCGTTCAGAACTTCCTGGGGACGGGCGTCAGCACGGTCAATCTTGTTGATGACCACCACGGGAGGGAGACCGGCCTCCAGGGCCTTGCTCAAGACATAACGAGTCTGCGGCAGGGGGCCTTCACTGGCGTCAACCAGCAGCATTACGCCATCCACCATTTTGAGCGCCCGCTCCACTTCGCCGCCGAAATCGCTATGGCCGGGAGTGTCAACAATGTTGATCTTCATGTCGTGATAGTGAATGGCCGTGTTCTTGGCCAGGATGGTGATGCCGCGCTCGCGTTCGAGCTCGTTGGAGTCCATCACGCGCTCCACCAGGGCCTCATTCGCGCGGAACGCGCCGCTTTGGCGGAGCATGGCGTCCACCAGGGTTGTTTTGCCGTGATCAACGTGGGCGATAATAGCAATGTTGCGGATAGCTGATGTCAATCTGAGTTTGTCCCGGGTTTCTGGAGTTAGCTTGGTATTTTCATTGTAATCGCTGGAAGCAGAAAAAAGCGGGCGGCCAATAATATGCCGCCCGCAACAAGGTTCTCCGTCGCTTGAAACCTGTTTACCGCATGAGGGTCTTTTCGATCTTCACCCGGTCGTCCATGCCTACAATGGCGCTTTCGTGCACCGGGCGGTAGCCTTCTTTTTGCAGCGTGATGTCGTAGTTGCCGGCTTCCACCTGAATATCCACAGGCGTGGTCTTTTGCAGCGGTGTTCCGTTTACCAGCACCTGTGCGCCCTTAGGCTCGCTCTTGATCTCAATACGCGCCATGCCATGGCTGGCGCCGCCGCCGAAAAACTTGCCGCTAAGAATCTTGATATTGTCCGTGCGACCGGCAGCCATCAAAGCCGGTGAATATGAGGTTGACTGCCCGGCGGCCACCTTGATGGTCGTGCTAGACTCGAGATAGCCGGCCCTGCGAACGCTCACGGCATGGGCGCCTGGATCAAGCACAAGTTCAGCCGGAGTGACCCGGCCGCTGTCCCGGCCGTCAACCACAATGCTGGCGCCGGAGGGCGTGCCGGAAACGGTCAGGAACCCCTTGGTGGCTGTCAGCCGGATATCAATCTGGGAACGGCCTCCTGCGCTGACCTGGACGCTGCGGGACTCCGTAGCGTAGCCAGGCTTGCTGACCACAACCTTGTAGTTCCCCGGAGGCAACGGTCCGATAGTTTGCGGCGACCTCCACTGCCCCGAGCGGCCCTCAATTTCTATGATGGAGCCCAACGGCAGGGCGGAAACTGTGATCTGTCCATTCGCGGCCGCGCCTGGAGCAGGCTCAGTGAACATCTGCGGCACTCTGGCCTGTCTCGCTGACCTGGCGGGGCCTTCCCCGCGCGTCACTCTTTCGTTTGCAGGCTGTGCGCTGTCTGCAAAAGGAGCTGGGGCCTGGCTTGAAGCCGGAGCAGCCGCTGCACGCGGCGTTTTCACCTGCGGTGCAGCAGCGTCAGAAAGGTCCGCCGGCTTGCGCTGGAACATCATAGCCAGAGCAGCGATCACAACCAGACCGGCAACCACGATGCCCGCCAGCATCCACTGGTTCACCGGCGCCTTGGCGGGTTTACGCGATGCGGTGGCTGGCGGCGAAGGCACTCTGACTTTTGTTGTGGCCGGCCCCGAAGGCGGCTTTACCGCAGCCGTCGGTGGTTTTATGGCAGCCGTTGGCGGCTTTATGGCGGCCGTTGGCGGCCTGAAGGAACCAGTCGCGCTCGCTGCCGGGAATTGCCCGGTGGCAGGGCTGACCGACCCTGCGGAAACCACCCTGGGTTCGCGATTGGCGGCTTCCAGGGCTTCAAACAACTGCTGGCAGTTCTGGTACCGCTCGCCGGGATTCTTGGCAAGCGCCTTCAGAACAACGCGCGAGATGGCCTCGGGAACGCGCCCATTGGCCACGTTCAACGGATACGGCATCACGTCAGTGATGGAACGATCAACTTCTCCCAGATGCTTACCCGCGAATGGGCTGCGGGTTGTGTACATCTCATACAGAAGCGTACCCAGGCTGAAGATGTTGGCGGCGCGATCGGGGACCCTGTTCTTGATCTCCTCGGGAGAAAGGTACGGCTCATTTTCCAGCTTCTTGGCCGGCGTCTGGGACAGCAGATGCTTGTCATGCAGCAGCCCGAAGTCCAGCAGCT
>DATIWA010000672.1:0-9803 GCA_035465515.1 Candidatus Limnocylindrales bacterium
TCAGCCAGGGCGACCTCATCGGGATGTTCATCAACCAGGTGCCTGAACCGGAGGTGATTGACCGCATTAAGAAGCGCGGCGTGAGCTTCAAGGTGGAGCAGGGGCTGGTTGACCAGATGCGGCAGAACCACATTGGCGAGAACGTCATTGCCGCTCTTCAATCGGCTCCCGTGAAGCAGGGCGCGCAGGAATCCCAATCGCCCTATCGAAAAGAGGCCGAACTGACCATTGGAGACCCCGAGGCCGCATTGAAAGATTCCGAGGTAATTTCGGAAGGTGTCTATGGCTGCCCGGTAATCACCCACTGCTGCATGGAGAGCCACGGATCCATCGCGGAATGGCCGTCCGAAGACCAGCTTTTCGTTCATCTTTCCACGCAGAACGTTTCGGGCGTATCACGGGAATACGGGCAGGCATTAAAGATACCGGCCAGCAACGTGCGTGTTCACCAGGACCACATCGGCGGGGGATTTGGCAGCAAGTTTGCGCCTGACCGCTGGGGCATTTACACGGCACAGATTTCCCGAAAAGCCGGCGGCAAGCCGGTCCGGGTGATGCTGGAACGGGCGCCTGAACTGGAAGTGGCCGGAGCGCGCCCTTCGGCGTTCGCGCATGTCAAAGTCGGCGCTAAAAAGGATGGCACGCTCCTTTATTGGGAGTCGAGTTCCTGGGGCACCGGCGGTCCGGGAGGCGGCGGCGCTCCGCCCATGCCTTATGTGGTGCGCATTCCCAACCAGCGCAAGCAGCACGTTGCGGTGCTGACCAACATCGGGCCGGCGCGCGCATGGCGTGCCCCCAACCATCCGCAAGGCTGCCTGATCACCATGGCTGCGCTGGATGACCTGGCAGCCAGGCTGAATATGGACCCCGTGGAGCTGCTGCTCAAGAACCTGCAACTCACCGCTCCACCGGAGGACAAAACCGGCAGGGCCAACACGTATCGTGACGAACTGATGATTGCTTCCGACCTGATCGGCTGGAAGAAGCACTGGCATCCTCGGGGCCAGGGGGGCTCGGGGCCGGTGAAGCGCGGGTTGGGCGCGGCAATTCACACATGGGGCGGAAGAGGCCACTCCAGCACGTGCGCCACCACGATTCGCCCGGATGGCTCTGTGGAACTCAAGTTGGGCACGCAGGACCTGGGCACCGGAACGCGGACGTGCATCATGATGGTTGCCGCAGACACGCTGGGCCTTCCCCTGGAGCACATCAACCTGAAGATTGGCGACACGCAGTATCCCCCTTCCGGTGGTTCGGGAGGCAGCACGACCATCGGCGGCGTCAGCTCTTCAACCCGCCGCGCCGTCGTGGATGCCCGCGATCAGCTGTTCGCCAGGGTTGCTCCTGCTCTCAATGCCCAGCCGGGCGAGCTTGAGGCCGCCAATGGCGCCATCCGCGTGAAGGGGGCGCCGGCGCGCAGCATGAGTTGGAAGGACGCCTGCGCGCGTCTTGGCACGCAACCCATTGAGGTCACCGACAAGAACCTGGTGCCGAACGAGCCGCTGATCTCCAGCGGCGTCGGCGGCGCGGTGATGGCCGATGTTTCGGTGGATACGGAAACGGGCATCGTCAAAATGAACAAGATGGTTTGCGCGCAGGATTGCGGGCTGGTCATCAATCTGAAAACCGCGGAAAGCCAGGTTTATGGCGCCATGATTATGGGAATCGCCACCAGTCTTTACGAGGAAAAAGTCATGGACCCGACCACCGGAACCATGTTGAATCCCAACATGGATTTCTACCGGCTGGCTGGCATCGGAGACGTAGGCGAGTTGGTGGCCCACATGATGACCGGCAAAGGCTACGATGAGCGCGGCCCCATCGGATTGGGCGAGCCGCCAACGGTCGGCCCCATGGCGGCTATTTCAAATGCCGTGGCGAATGCGATCGGTGTGCGCGTGCCGTTCATGCCAATAACCCCGGACCGCGTGATAGCGGCCCTCAACCAGACAGGAGGCAGCCATGCGGGCGTTTAGTTACGCTTCTCCCACCAGGAAAGAAGAAGTGTCCGCTTTGCTGGGGCAGAGCTGGGGTGAAGTGGAAATCCTGGCCGGAGGCAGCGATCTGCTCTCGCTCATGAAAGACGAGATCACCACGCCAAAACGGCTGGTGAACATCAAGCAGGTTGCCGGCATGCATGCCATCAGCAATGAGGCCGGCGCTTTGCATCTGGGGAGCCTGGTCACCCTGGATAGAATCGCGGCCGCTTCGCAAATCCAGCAGCACCATCCCATGCTGGCTGCGGCAGCCGGCGAGGCGGCCAGCCCGCAAATCCGCAACGTGGCGACCATCGGCGGGAACCTCTGCCAGCGCCCGCGCTGCTGGTATTTTCGCAACGGCTTTGGCCTGCTGGCGCAGAAAGACGGCAAGTCGCTGGTGCTTGAGGGGGACAATCGCTACCACGCCATCCTCGGCAATGATGGGCCCGCCTATTTCGTCAGCCCTTCCACCGTTGCTCCCGTGCTGATTGCCTACAACGCCAAAGTAAAGTTGCTTGGGCCGCGGGGCGCGCGAGAGATTTCCCTGGAGAAGTTCTTTGTGGTTCCGAAGTCGGAATCAGAACGCGAACACGACCTCCAGCCCAATGAGTTCATTACAGACGTGATTGTGCCGCCTGCTCGAGACGTGCGGGCAGCCCATTATGAAGTCCGCCAGAAAGAGGCCTTTGACTGGCCTTATGCCACGGCCGCCGTGGCGCTGATCATGAATGGCCGCACCGTGCAGAACGCGCGCGTGGTGATGGGGCACGTGGCTCCTGTTCCCTGGGTGTCGGCCGAGGCCGCGCAGGCGCTGCAAGGCAAAGCCGTTACTCAAGCCACGGCCGAACAGGCCGCTCAGGCGGCGGTGGCCCGGGCCAAAAGCCTGGGGCATAACGAACAAAAGATCCATCTCGCCCGCGTCGCCGTGAAACGCGCGATTCTGGCGGCAGCAGGAGGAGGCGCCGCATGAGCAATATTTCTGACCGCTTCAACACTGATCGTCCCGGCCTGTGCTCAGCACTGCACTGGAAGAGTCAGTACGTATGGTCTGAGCCGGACCCCAGCGTGCCGCGTTCCGGCGATGGACTGTTCTGGTGCGCCATGACCCAGACCTGCATCGGCCCGGACGGCAAGCTGGCCGAGCCGGGTAATTGCTGCTCCAGCGAACGCGGCTGCCATTGTGGGGCGAGCAAGTAATGCAGCAGGCCCTTGAAAGGAAACGCGCTACCGCACGCGAGACAAATGGGAATAAGGAAAAGGTTTGTGATGCGGGCTACTGCTCTTTATGTGCTTCTTGGCGCGATGGCCGGGTCTCAGACCGTGCCGCGGGACGTGGCTGAAGCCCCTTCCCGAGTCGGCGCGAAGGGGCGTATAGCTTCCTCGGCGGAACCGGGAACACCACTGATCATTTCAGGTACCGTAGTGGCTGCTGATGGCAAGACCCCGCTAGCTGGAGTTGTTGTTTATGCCTATCACACCGACAACAGCGGCTATTACAGGACAGGAGAGTCAGGCGAAGCCGGAGAAGATGAGCCTCGGCTACGGGGCTGGGTAAGAACAGACGCCAAGGGTCATTTTGAATTCACCACCATTAAGCCCGCACCGTATCCGAACCGTGATGTCCCGGCCCACATTCACATCCACGCCTGGGGCGCCGGCTACCCTCGCCAATGGTTTGAAGTGGAGTTCCAGGGTGATTCGCTGTTGCCGAAGCAACATTTCGGCGACAATACCGCAGATTTCCTCTACATCATCCCTTTGAGATCGGACCGCCACAGGGCTCTGCGCGGGTCTGTCGTGCTCCGGATGAGGCGAAGCAGCAACTTCGCCGCGGGTGGCTGACCAACAGCGAGAACTCACGCCGTGAGCGCTCAAGGAAGCCATTTCCTTGATCTGACGGATTAAAATAGAAGGATCAGATTGGAGTTTAGGCCAATGCGCAAATTCCCCCTAACCTTTATTGCCTTCTGTCTATTCTCGCTATCCGCTTTCGCCCAGCAAACGGATCCTCCGGCCATCCAGGGCGAGTACCTGGAGACCCGCAGCGCCGACGTTTACACCGGCCAATGTTTCGCCAACGGCGAGATGAATCTGGCCGGCGATGAAGCCATCCTGGCATGGCATGTTCGCGAAGGGAAGTGGGACGGCGTCTCTCTGGCCGGCCTGTCCGTGGGAGCTGCCGTAAAGGCGCAAGCCACGCTCGGTGATCCTTACGGCGAGCCCTATCCGGCGAAGGCAGTTCTCTTTGTGGACCAGAGCGCAACTTTGCCGCAGCGCCAGGCGCTGATCAACTTTGCCCAGCAGATGGGCGGCGAGCTGCTGCGCCACGTGGTGCGCGTAGTGAATACGAGAATTGATATGGAGGTCATGCAGCAGCACAGCGCGCGGGCCCGGCTGCAGGCCGGCGACTTTGTGACCGTCGAGACACGCGCCATCGGTCCCAACGATCATCTCTGCGGGAATGAAAGCACGTTTTATCCGCCGCTGACCGAAACCGCGCATGCCATGCCGGCCGTGGCCATGACCGACTCTTACAGCGGCAAGGACCTTGCAGTCTCCTGGGAACTCCATGACAAGCGCAGCGCGTTCGTGGGGACGTTCGCCCGCTGAACAGTTGGTTTTTTTCCTGAAGAGAAAGCCGTCCTGCGGGACGGTTTTCTTTTTCTGAACTCCTCGCCCCGTTACTTGCGCATGTGACTCCTGTCACATAATGCGCTCTGTCCAAGGTCTATTGATTGAGCATAGGGATTTGGGCCTCTACGGCGCCAGTCCAGGAGTTTCCCATGAAGATCAAATTTGCCCTGTTCGCGCTGATCGTTGCCGGAGCGTTCTTCACCATCGGATGGATGACGGCTGAAGAAAGCACCAAGCTGCACCCCAAGACCGCCGAGAACCTTTCAACCGCCATGCACGGCGAGGCCTTTGCCTATGCCAAGTATCTGCTCTTTGCCGAGAACGCCCGCAAAAACGGCAACACCGAGTTGGCTGACCTGTTCGAGAACACCGCGAAGGTGGAGCGTCTGGAGCACCTGCGGGAAGAGGCCGAGATTGCCGGGCTGGTGAAAAGCGATGAGGAGAACCTGAAAGATTCCATCAAGGGTGAGAGCTACGAAGTTGAAACCATGTACCGCGAGTTTGCGGAGCAGGCGCGGGCCGCAGGAGATAAGGTCGCCGCTGACCGTTTTGAGGAGATCCGCGGAGATGAGATGAAGCATCGCGACAGCTTTAAAGCTGAATTGGCGAAACTGGAAAACAAAAACAAGATGGTCGGCAGCAAGTAGTCGGCCATTCCCGTCACTGGGAAAGGATCTGAGTTATGAGAAAGTGGGCCATGCGATCGATAATTCTCGTCATCGGACTCCTGGTGCTGATGCAGGCGGTGCGTCCGGACAGGACAAATCCCGCGTCGAATCCGGGCGAGCACATCCAGGCAGTTCTGCCGGTCCATCCCCAGGTGGCAGCCACTTTTTCGCGCGCCTGCAACGATTGCCATTCCAACAATACGGTATGGCCGTGGTACAGCAACGTGGCGCCTGCCTCATGGCTGGTGGCCAGCGACGTCAACGAGGGCCGGCAAGAGTTGAACTTCTCCCGCTGGGGCGCCTACAAGGCGGAAAGGCAGCAGAAGCTGCTGGGAGAAATCTGCAAAGAGGTCGTGGAAGGTGAAATGCCCGGCGCCGCGTATTCATTCGCGCATCCCCAGGCGCGGCTCAGCAACGCCGACCGCGAGGCCATTTGCACGTGGACCAGAACCGCCGGGGCCAGATTTCCGGCAGGGAACACAGAAAGAGAAGGAGACTAGCTGGTTAAGACGGATACGGTTCAGGAAAGGCCGCCTGAACAGACTATTGCGAAAATCAGAAGTCACGGGACGTGCTTCAGATTTGCTGCTCGACCCAAAATGTGGCGGTGAGCAGCCATATCATCAAGATTTCAAGCAGTCTGTTCGAGCGGCCTTTCGAATTTTCTAGTGCTCCGACCTGCGCAGTAATTCCGCCAGATGGCCGCCCCAGATCGCGGGCAGCGAATGCGTGCCGTGTCCGCGGGTCTGGTCAGTGATGGGCAGCAGCACATATTTACCCTTCTTGACGCGCTGAATGTCTCTATCAATGATCTTCAACTCGGGCGGGTTGATCAGGTCATCGGCCGAGTTCACTGCTGTCAGCGGCGCGGTGATTTTATGAAGGTCCGGCTCGGGGTTGTAGTTTCTGGAAGCGTCAAAGGCGTACAGCATGTCATTGGCGTCGGTGGTTTTCATGCGCGTGGCAATGAATTTTTCCAGGAATTGATCGGCGTCGTCGCGCGTGGGGAACTGCTTCTGCATCTGCAATGGACTGCTGACCATGATGAGGAGCACGTCCAGCGCCGCAGCCAGGCCATGGGGCTGCTGCTTGTAGTCGCCGTTGTCCCAATCGGGCGAGGTGCGAATCGCGTCCAGGACCATGCGGCGCATCAGGCGGTTGCGCCCGGCGATCTCAACGGGCTGGCTGGCCAGCGGCAAGGCCGCATCGATGAAGTCGGGATGCTGCTCGGCCCACAGCCAGCTGTGCATTCCGCCCATTGAGGTCCCCATTACCAGACGCAAGTGGTTCACCCCGAGCGCCTGCGTCAGCAAACGGTATTGCAGTTCGATCATGTCATCGTATTCGTAATGCGGGAAACGCATGTGCATGCCATCACTCGGCTTTGACGATTCCCCATGGCCGATGTTGTCGGGAAGAATGATGAAATATTTTGATGCGTCGAGCAGCTGGCCTGGGCCGAACAGCACGCCGCCGAAGGTGGGGGTAAGGAACTGCCGGCCCGATCCCCCGGTGCCGTGGAGAATCAACACCGCATTGCGCACCTGGCCGGACGAGTCTTTCCGGGCCGCGCCAAGCGTGTAATAGTGCAGCTTGATTTCGGCCATCTTTTCGCCGGATTTGAACTTGAAATCCTTGACCACGAAATCACCCGGATGTGGAGCGGGATACTCCGCGGCATGAACGAGCAGGCAGGACAATGCAAGAAAAAGAATGCAGCCAAGGCGTCGAAATTTCATAGCGGCTCCTGAGGAAACGGGAAAGCTTAAACAGCGATTCAGGACATGTAAAGCCCTTTCCGGGGGCGCCGGCTATTCGCGAATTTTGCCGGCCCTCTGGTTACGGCGCTCAGAGCCATTTGGTCATGAGGCGCCTGGGTTCAGTCTTGAAGCCGGCGGAGCGATACAGGGACTGCGCGATGGCGTTCTCCTGGCCTGCTTCCAGGCGAACTGCTTCTACGCCGGCATCGCGGCAAGCGGATTCAATGAACGTCATCACCTGCCGTCCCAGTTTTTTGCTGCGAAAAGCCGGGCGCAGGTATAACTCGTCTAGCAGCCCGAACCTGCCATGGAACTCCAGGCTGAAGCAGAAGGTGAGAATGAAATATCCCATCGGCTGCTGAACATCGCCAACCAGGTAAGCGCGGCCCAGTGCAGGGTCGGCGATCAGCCGGCTGAGGGCATCGCGGACGCCACCGCTGAAATCCATGTGCTGGCCGGCATAGAACTCCCGCATCATGGCAAGCAGGGCGGGGAAATGTTCCTGCGCCGCTAATTTGAACTCCTGGTTCATACCTCCGCTATAATAGCCAGCCGTTCTTCTTTAAAACAACGAGGGGGGTTGCCCGCGCGCCGGCCGGCGCGGCGGGGCCGCGAAGGAGATCACATGCTGGATCGCAGGGCCTTTCTTGCCGTTTGCTCGCGTTTTGGAATTTCCGCCACATTGCTGCCGGGAGTGCTCTGGGCCATGGCGGACCAGAAAAGCAAGATTACCCGCGACATGCTGGACAGCGCCGCAGCCATCGCCGACGTCCACATCGCCGACGAATACAAGGACATGATGCTGGAGTCGCTCAATGACTTCAGCAAGAGCTTTGACTCCATTTACGCGCTCCACATGAAGAACGAAGTCGCTCCGGCCATCATCTTTGATCCGGTGCTGCCGGGAATGAAGTTTGAGACCGAGCGACGGCCAATGAAGGTTTCCGCCGCGCCAGCGCCCCGCACCGCGCCCAAAAACCTGGAAGACGTGGCATTCTATTCCGTCCGGCAACTGGCTGAACTGGTACGGAGCCGGAAAATTTCTTCAACAGCCTTGACTGAGATGTATATCGAGCGGCTCAAGCGCTATGATCCCACGCTCAAGTTCGTGATTACCCTCACGGAGGACCGCGCGAAGGCCCAGGCCAGGGAAGCTGACCGGGACATCTCCGCGGGAAAGTATCGTGGACCGCTGCACGGTCTGCCCTGGGGCGCAAAGGACCTGCTGTCGGTGAAGGGTTATCGGACCACCTGGGGCGCGGGAGGCTTTGAGGAGCAGAAGTTTGATGAAGACGCTACCGTGGTGAAGCGGCTGGATGAAGCCGGCGCCGTTCTGGTGGCCAAACTTACTCTGGGCGCGCTGGCCATGGGCGACAAGTGGTTCGGCGGAATGACGCGCAACCCCTGGAACACCAAGCAGGGCTCCAGCGGGTCTTCAGCCGGTTCGGCTTCCGCCACGGCCTCAGGATGCGTCGCCTTTGCCATTGGTTCGGAGACGCTGGGCTCCATCTCTTCGCCGTCCACGCGCTGCGGCGCCACGGGGCTGCGCCCCACGTTCGGGCTTGTTCCGCGCACCGGCGCCATGGCGCTGTCCTGGACCATGGACAAGCTGGGGCCTCTCTGCCGGGCCGTGGAAGACTGCGCCATCGTTCTGAGCGCCATCTACGGGCCGGACGGCCAGGATCGCACAGTGAAGAACCCTGCCTTCAACTGGGACGCCGGCCTTGACTGGCGCAAGCTGCGCGTCGGCTACCTGAGCAAAGACTTCGAAATCCAGCCTGCGCAGCCGGCGCAGGAGCAACCGAAGGAACAAAAAGACCTCACCCCGGAAGAGAGAAAGAAACGCGCGGAAGACGCGGAGAACCGCGCCCGGGGCAGAGCGCTTCGCGAGTACGACCACAAATACGACGAGGCGGCCCTGGCCAGGCTGCGAAGCATGGGAGTGAATCTGGTCCCGGTGGAACTGCCCAAGCTGCCGTACCAGGCGATGCTGCCGATGCTGGAAGCCGAGGCAGCAGCGGCATTCGACGAATTGACGCGCAGCGGACGGGACAAACTGCTGACCCAGCAATCCAGGAACGACTGGCCAAATAACTTCCGCGTGTCGCGCTTCATCCCCGCCGTGGAGTACATACAGGCCAGCCGCGCCCGCATGCTGGCGATGGAGCAGACGGCCAAGGTGTTCGATCAGGTGGACGCGATCGTGGCCCCCACCAACAGCACGCAGCTGCTGGTCACAAACCTGACCGGCCATCCCGCGCTGATCCTTCCCAATGGCTTTCGCGGCGATGACGCGCCCAAGCCGCGGGTCCATGAGAATGGCGAAGTGGATGCGGGCGGCCCGGGCACGCCAGTCAGCCTGACCTTTCTTGGCCACCTCTATGGCGAAGCCAAATTGCTGGCTGTGGCGAAAGCGTACCAGGATGCGACCGACTTCCATCTTAAGAGGCCGCCCGGGTTCTCTGCATAAGGAACAAACTGATCTTTCCGTTTAAGCGGCTCGGTTGGGGGTAGCACAATTCCCATGCAGGGCCGCCCCGGACGCAAAACGTATCTCCACTGGAAGGCATCTAATTGAATACGCCTTCCCCTGTCAGCTATTCGCAGACATGCCGCACGCGGGAACCGGATGTAAGGTTCCCTCTGCAATCGCAGATGCCGCCGGGGTCGGCCCGATTTGGATTATTGTGGGCCACTGGATTGACTCTCATCTCGCATATTTCTTGAATACGTATGGCTATTGGGCCGTGTTTCTGGGCCTG
>DATIWA010000673.1:0-1626 GCA_035465515.1 Candidatus Limnocylindrales bacterium
CACGGGCGTCCTGATATGACGCTCAGTTACAAGGCGGCTGTTCCCGTGGCCATCCTGGCCGCCATCGCCGGCTTTACTATTACGCTGGTGCGTTCCATCAGGTCTGCCGTGGCGGAGAAGTAGACATGAAGTTGTGAGTGGTTCCCTTTCTCCGATCTTAGCGGCATCAGCGAACCTGCCGAGCCGCGGCTTCACAATTCTTCACATTTGTAGCCTTTGACCCGTCTTCCTCCGGCATTTAGACTTTCTCTCCCCATCCAGCTTCAACACAGGAGTAATCATGAAGATTTCCCGGCAGCGTTCCGCTCTGGTTCTGGCCATTCTTTGCGTCTGCTTTCTGAGCAGCGCTTTTGCCCAGGAGAAGGTGGACCTGGAAGCCATTACGCGGATTCGCTATGAAGGCTTCCGCAACTCCAAAATCATGGAGATTGCCAGCGGATTGACGGATGAGATTGGCCCCCGCCTGACCGGGTCGCCCAACATGAAGCGAGCCAACGAGTGGACCCGCGCCAAACTGGAAGAGTTTGGCCTGGTCAACGCCCACCTGGAGCCGTGGAGTCCGTTTGGACGCGGGTGGTCCAACGAATATGTCAACGTTCGCATGATCTCGCCCGATGTGGCTCCGCTGATCGCCTACGCCAAGGCCTGGACCCCGGGCACCAACGGCGTGGTTCGCGGCAATGTGGTGCGGGTCAACATACGCACGCCGCAGGACTTTGCAAAATATAAAGGCAAGCTCGCCGGCAAGATCGTTCTCTTTGGCGATGATCCGCAGATCAAGCCGTCCGTGGAACCACTCTTCGAGCGCTACGACCAGAAGTCGCTGGCGGAAATTGAGCAGTACAAAATACCCGGAGAGCGCGATGACGCCCGCTTCCGCGAATTTCAGCGGCGCTTCCGCTTCTTTCGCCAAGTCAGCAAGTTTTTTGACGATGAGAAGGCCCTGGCTGTGATTGACCATAGCCGCGGCGCAATTGGCGGCGGCACGGTCTTTGTGCAACAAGGCGGCTCTTACAAAGCCGGGCAGACCGTAGCCACCCCGCAGCTCACCATGGCCCAGGAGCACTGGAACCGGATCGCGCGCATTCTGGCGGCGAAAAAAGATGTGGAACTCGAGCTCAACGTCAAGAATGTTTTCCATGACGACGCCATGACCCAGTGGGACACCATCGCGGAAATTCCCGGCACCGACAAAAAAGACGAAGTGGTCATGCTGGGCGCGCACCTGGATTCCTGGCACAGCGGCACCGGCGCCACCGACAACGGCGCCGGCACCGTGGTGATGATGGAGGCTGTGCGCATCCTGGAAGCGCTGGGTCTCAAGCCGCGGCGCACCATCCGCATCGGCCTCTGGAGTGGCGAAGAGCAAGGCCTGCTGGGTTCGCAATGGTATGTGGCGCACCATTTCGGCACGCGGCCTGAATCCAAAGAGCCCGAGCGCAAGGGCGACCCCACGGTCATCCGCCGCGATGCCGGCCCCGTATCCATCAAGCCGGAGCAGGGCAAAGTCTCAGCCTATTTCAACGTGGACAATGGCACCGGGAAAATTCGCGGCGTCTACTTGCAGGAAAACGCCGCGGTTGAGCCCATCTTTGAGGCTTGGATGAAGCCTTTCCGTGACCTGGG
>DATIWA010000674.1:0-3025 GCA_035465515.1 Candidatus Limnocylindrales bacterium
CGCATCACGCGCAGAAAATTGCCGCCCAGGACCTTTTCGATGTCTTCGCGGCTGTAGCCGCGTTGCAGCAGCGCTTCAGTGATCCTGGGAAGATCAGCCACAGAATCAATGCCCTGGGGCAGTGAGGTCACGCCATCAAAATCAGATCCCAGGCCCACGTGGTCAATGCCGGCCACTTTGGCGATGTGGTCAATGTGATCAATGAGCGAATTGAGCGGAGGGCGAGGAAACTGTGCGGCCCACTTCTTTTCAAGCGGCGCATACTCGTCATAGGTGACGGGACTGCCGTCGGCATGCGCATGGGCCTTCTTGAAAGCCGCGATTTCTTCGTCGCGCTGCCGGATTTTCGCGGGGTCGGACGACTGCTTCAGGTACTGCTGATCAATAAACGCGGAATAGAAATTTACCATCACCACGCCGCCGTTCAGGGCCAGGGCGCGCAGCATATCATCGGTCATGTTGCGGGGATGGTTGGTGAGCTCGCGCGATGAGGAATGGGAGGCGATCACCGGCGCCTGGCTGACCAGCAGCGCCTGGTAGAAAGTGGCGTCCGATACATGGGAGATGTCCACGATCATGCCCAGGCGGTTCATCTCGCGCACCACGTCCTTGCCGAAATCGGTCATGCCGTTGTGGTGCTTTACGTTGGGATCGGTGATATCGCCGGAGGAGTCCGCCCAGTCGTTGGTGTTGGACCAGGTCAGGGTCATGTAACGCACGCCCATGCGGTAGAAATCGCGCAGCAGGCGCATGTCATTCTCAATGGCGTGCCCGCCTTCAATACCCATGAGAGCGGCAAATTTGTGCTGCTCGTGAGCGCGGACAATGTCATCCGCCGTGAAGGCCATGGTCATCCTGTCGGGATGGCGGGCCGCCTGCTGGTACACGCTGTCAATCAGGTCCATGGCGCGCCGGGCGTAGTGGCCCT
This sequence comes from Candidatus Limnocylindrales bacterium, assembly GCA_035465515.1. Classification (GTDB taxonomy): domain Bacteria; phylum Acidobacteriota; class Terriglobia; order Terriglobales; family Acidobacteriaceae; genus Angelobacter. Next base: position 929 of record DATIWA010000674.1, read on the forward strand.
TGAACTCGGGCTCCACCCAGATGGAGAAAAACTCAGCGCCCAGGTTCCCCTTCCTGATTTTGTCCAGGTCAATATGGCCCTCTGAGGTCGGAGTGTTCTCCCCCAGATCAAAGTTTTCGTCGAGGAAGCGCTGCGGGGTGTCCGCATGCGTGTCAATGATGAGGGCGGACTGGTGTATGGATTGCGCGGTGTCTTTCTTTGGTTGCGCCGGCGCTTTGGCGGTGCGCTTGTGGTGGGCCGTCTTCGCCGCAGGCTTATGCTGCGCCGGGTCAGTCCGGGCAATCGCGAAACTGGAAAGGAGTACGACGGCTAGGAGAGAATGTCTGAGCTTCATTCAGCGGCAATTTTATCAGCCGCCTGGTTCGCTTCACGCCATTCCGTATACCGGTCCGAGACCATCACGTGGAAACACGCCTGATGGCGTTCTTCCGCCACTTCAATCAGGCTCTGGTCGCGCAGGTTCTTGAGATAGTCCTCAACCCATTTGTGTTCCGAGCGGGTGAGGCCGCGCTTGGCCAGGTCCACCGTGATGCCTGCCAGGTGGGAAGAAGCATTGTCGCCGTTTTCCGGGGCGGCATTGCGGTTGCTGCGGCGGAGCCTGTGCTGCTGTTCCATGGTGCGTACAGCCGAATTCACCTGCAATGGCTGGCGGAACTCCTTGTAAAAGGCAACGCTCATGTCCTGGAGGAACAGGTTGACCCAGGGACGCGCATAGCGCTTATCCGCCTTGATGGCGGGGCTTACGCGAAGCATGGGGCCTTCCTGGATGGGGACCAGTTCCTGGGTGCGCTCCAGTTCGAGCAACTGCTGGTCATCGGCGATCCGGGGCAGCTGCAGGCGGTCAATTTCTTCGTTCTGCCGCAGCATGGAATCGTGCGAACCACGCAGCACGGGGTTCCAGGCCACACGCCGCACATGACCGCGGCGGTGACGGTACGTTCCGCCATGGCGCACGGCATTGGCGGGAAGCACGGCAACAAGCGTCGCCAGCAGGCAAATTGACGAAGTAATAAACCGCTCTTTGGCGCCCATCGGGTCCAGATCCTCAATCAAACAGCATCAACTTTGATGGCAAATTGTAACCCGAAGCTGCTCTGAAAGGCCCTCGGAGATTCGCCTGAATCAAATTAATTTGCTTAATCATAGGGGGCATTCCAGAGTTCTACTTTCGTAATCAACAATTTACCTGAATATGACAATTTACGTCACTTTTTAAGCGGGAGCTAAAATGTCGCATTTTTGCCGCGCTCGCAAGAAATCATACGGAATGCCGTTCTCTGGGCGGTGATCGCTGGTGTCTGTGTTGACGACGGAGGTAATCATGCTCAGAAAAACAATCTCTCTGGTACTGGCGTTAATCGCCCTGGCAGCCAACGCCGCAGAACCCGCCACGGACCGGCTTCCGGTGCGCCGCGTGGTCCTTTACAAGAACGGTGTGGGCTACTTTGAGCACACGGGCCGTGTGCACGGCACGCAGGAGCTCAAAATTGACTTCACCAGCGCGCAGCTCAACGACGTCCTGAAATCGCTCACCGTACTGGACCTGAACGGCGGAAAGATAGCCAACGTCGGTTACAACTCGGTGGCGCCCCTCGATCAACAGCTCAAGTCCCTGCGCCTGCCGCTGCGCGAAAGCACAACCCTGGCCGGATTTCTCAGCGCGCTGCGGGGCACGCAACTGGAGGTGCGCAGCGGCGAGGGGACCTTCGCCGGCCGGCTGCTGAGCGTGGAAGAGAAAACCGTGCGCAGCGGCAAAGATGAAGTCAGCAAGACGCTGGAACTTTCGCTGGTGACAGACAGCGGAGAACTGCGGTCAGTCCCGCTGACATCCGGGGTGTCCGTGCGCGTGGCCGACCACGATCTCAGCGAAGAAATTTCAAAATACCTCAGCCTGGTGAGTTCCGAGCGAGACCAGGACCTGCGCCAGATGACGATTGCCAGCACAGGGGCCGGCGATCGCCAGATTTTCGTGAGCTACATCAGCGAAGTGCCGGTGTGGAAGAGCACGTACCGCATCATTTTGCCCACCCGGAAAGACGCCGCCCCGCTCCTGCAGGGCTGGGCGATTGTGGACAACACGGTGGGCGAGGACTGGAA
>DATIWA010000675.1:0-8164 GCA_035465515.1 Candidatus Limnocylindrales bacterium
TCCACACCGCGTCCCAGCATGCAGTCGCCGACGACCGCCAGTTTAATGATCTTTGCCGGCAACGCATCCTGGATCTCAGCCCGCATGGGTCCCTTCCCGCAGGCGCTCATAACCGGAAAATGAGAAGGTGATCACAGCGACCTCTGATTCATACGATGCGGCCGGCAAACGCTGAGAAGGCGTTCAAGTGAAAAGGCTGCAAGGTTGGTATTGTTCTAGCCACCAGCTTCCGCGAGGAAGTCAGCAGGATGGATGCAATACCTTTGCAGCCTTTGATGTGATCACTGCTTTCGCAGTCCCAAGCCTCGACCACCGTTTCACGGGTTGTCGATTTTTTCGGGTTTGGTTGCCGTCAGAGTTGCCTCGTCGGGCTGGTCACTCAGCCTACTTCGGACCGGCAACTGGTTGGGAGCCGGCCCTTTCAGCCATCGACAATTGCGATGATAAAGAGCCGCGATCCCGGTTTATGTGATTGCGGTCACCGCTTCGCGTGATTCACCGGCGGGCCGTATGAGTTGGGAGGAGCGCTCTTTCAAACATTCGACGATGTTGCCCTGTGTTTGCCGTCACAGAAGGCCAGGAGCGGACTGGAGTAAGGGATAAAGGAAGAGGCTGGCAGCGCAATGGCAAACCACGCGAGCAACGAGGAGATTGCATGCATCTTTGAAAAGATGTCGCGCGTGCTCGCGCTGAAAGGCAAGGACCGTTTCCGGGTGCTGGCATACCAGAAAGCCGCCCAGTCCATTCGCGATCTGGAGCAGGACCTGTCATCGCGTGCCGAGAAAGGAAAGCTGGAAGAAATTCCGGGCATCGGAAAAGACCTGGCAGGCAAGATTGCGGAAGCCCTGGAAACCGGGCATATCCGGCAATGTGAACGCGAGTGCCGCAATGTCCCCGATTCCCTGCTCACGCTGTTTGAAGTCCGCGGGCTCGGTCCCAAAACCATCGCGCTTCTGCACAGGTCCTACAAGGTCTGCGATGTTGACGATCTCAGACGGTTGCTCGCTTCCGGGAAGCTGAGCCGGCGCGCCGGCTTTGGAGAAAAGAAAATCACCGCAATGGCGGAGGCCCTGGAGTCATGGACGGCAAGCCATAAGCGAATGCTGCTTGGCCTTGCGCTGCCGCAGGCGGAGGGATTGCTTGAGGAGATCAGAAACATCAAGCTGGTCGGGCGCGCGGCCCTTGCAGGCTCTCTGCGACGCGGGCGGGAGACGATTGGAGACGTGGACCTGCTTGTCACTTCCGAAGACAGCGCCCAGGCCCTGAAAGAGATCGGCCGGCTGCCTCAAGTCACACGTGTCATCGCCATGGGCCCGACCCGGGCAACGCTTCTGCTCGGCAATCTGCAAGTGGACATAAGGGCCGTGGCCCCCGAATCGTTTGGCGCAGCCCTTCAATATTTCACCGGCTCCAAACAACACAATACGCACCTGCGGGCCATTGCGCGGCAGCGCGGCCTCAAAGTAAATGAGTATGGAGTATTCAGGGGAGAAAAAAGCCTGGGCGGCGCGGACGAGGAGAAGGTCTACGGGCTGCTCAAGATGCCGTGGATTGCCCCGGAGTTGCGCGAAGACCGCGGCGAAATAGAAGCGGCCCAACGCGGCAGCCTTCCCGATCTTGTGGAGCTAAAGCACGTGCGGGGCGACCTGCATGCGCACACAACATATTCCGATGGCCGGTCCACGGTAGCTGAAATGGTGGAGCGCGCGGCCACACTCGGCTACGAATATATTTCATTGACTGACCACTCGCCGTCGCAGCACATCGCCCATGGACTTGACCTTCGCCGCCTGGAAAGCAAAATCAAAGAGGTCCGCAGCGTCTGCAAAGCGCGGACTACGCCGCGTGTGCTGCTCGGCGCGGAAGTTGATATTCTGCCCGACGGCTCCCTGGATTATCCGGACGATGTTCTGGCAAAATTCGACGTCGTCATCGCCGCGGTCCACGGCAACTTCAATCAGTCGCGTGGACAGATGACAGCGCGCATTCTGAAAGCGATTGCCCATCCCTGCGTAAACATTCTTGCCCATCCCACCGCGCGGCTCATTGACCGGCGGCCAGCAATTGAATTTGATTTCAGCCGCGTGGTTGCAGCGGCCAAAGAAGCAGGAGTCGCTCTGGAAATTGACGGTTCGCCATGGCGGCTCGACCTCAACGACATCCTGGCCAGGTCGGCGCATGAAGCCGGCGCACTGCTGGCCATCACGGCAGACGCCCACAGCACGGCGCAGCTTTCCTTCATGCGCTTTGGCGTCATGCAGGCGAGGCGGGGATGGACCCCTGCTGCTTCGCTTGTCAACACCTGGCCATGGCACAAACTGGAAGCATGGCTCACCGTCCGCCGTCCACGCGCAATGGCCTGGAAGGCCGCAAGCTGAATCAGAGCAGAAAAGCCGCGCCGGCATTTTGGCGGCCCAAGGCCGAATCAAGGCCCGAAAGGCGTTCGCGCCGGCAAAACAGCCGGCAGAAACGCGAGCAGGATGATGTGACGAGCGTCACCGCTGGAGGGGAGGGACCGAAGTATGAATTAACCAAGGGCACTCCAACCTGACTGAAGTGCCGGGGGGCGCTGAATGGCGAACAGCAGCTTTATTTCCAAGCCAGCAGGACAGACCCTTGATCCGCATGCTGAATTGACGCAAGCCCATCGCGAGGCGGCCAGGGCGGCGGCCCAGCTTTGCGAAACCATCGCACGGGTATTTCAGATTGACGTTCCGGATTGCCGGAGGAAGGCGATCGCGATCGGCGGCGCGCTTGAAAGAATCGCACGCGCGGAGCGGGCATGCGATTTCTGCGCAGGCGAAAACCACGTATTTGTTGCGACATACGAGAAGATGCTGGAGCAGCACCGGCTTGCGTACATTGATTTTGAACAGCTCTCAACGAAACTGGAAAACAATCCGTCACTGCGCTGCAGTGATATTGCCCCGCTTGTGGCGGACATTGAGCGGCACATCAATAAGGCAGAAGAAGCACATTCTGCAGCCATGCTGGAGGCGGCCCTGAAGAAAGCCCGGTGAGCCCCTGCCGGGTTTTTCTCCAGCCATTCCTAAAATATCTTTGACCATTGATTCATTGTGAGGTGCGCCATGAGGATTGAAAACATAATGACCCGACAGCCGATCTGCTGCAGTCCCACCGACAAGGTACAGGCAGTTGCTCAATTAATGAAACAACACGACGTGGGAGCGCTTCCCGTGGTGACCGACATGGTATCAAGACAGCTGGCCGGCATCATCACCGACCGCGATCTCTGCATTTCGGCGATGGCGGATGGCAAGGACCCGCGCACGACGCCTATTGCAGATTACTTCACCAGGTCAGTGATCACTTGTTTTCCGGAAGACTCACTGGAAGCGTGTGAGAAAAAAATGAAAAAACACAGGGTCCGCCGGATTCCGGTGGTTGACAAAGACAATTCCTGCATCGGCATCGTGGCGCAAGCCGACATTGCACGGGTGGACCAGGCGGACAACTTCCGGGAACTGATCACAGAAATTTCCAAGCCTAACGTCATGCCAGCGGCACATATTGCCGCGGCGTAACCGGTAAAAAGCACTTGTGCAATTCGCGGGTCAAATGGCGCGCCCTGAGAGATTCGAACTCCCGGCCTTCTGATTCGTAGTCAGACGCTCTATCCAGCTGAGCTAAGGGCGCGCAGCCCTGGGTGGGACAGAATTTATTTTAGCATGGACGTCCTGAACCGCTGAAATCGGCGGAGCCTCAACAACGACACGGGCAGATTTCGATTCAAAAATCCAGCGGGCGTGCGTAAACTCACAGCACAATGCTTACAAGCTGGCATGCAGTGCTGGGAATCGCTCTGCGCACCACGGTGATTTATGTCCTGGTGCTGCTGGGGATACGGCTGACCGGAAAGCGCGAGGTCGGGCAGATGACGCCATTTGACCTGACGCTGCTGCTTCTGCTCAGCAACTCCGTGCAGAACGCCATGACGGGGCCGGACACTTCCCTGCTCGGAGGCATGGCCGCGGCCCTGGTGCTCCTTGTGCTGAACTATTTGCTGGCCGAAACGTCCGGAGCCAATCGCCGCTTCCGCAAGATGATCCAGGGATCGCCCACGCTGCTGATCCACGAAGGGAAATTCATTCAAAGCCACATCGCACGCGAGCACGTGTCCATTGACGAACTGAACCGCGCAATGCGCGAGCACGGAGTGGCCAGCATTCAGGACGTGGCGCTGGCGGTGCTGGAAGTGGATGGGGCAATCAGCATCCTGAAATATGACGATGTACCAGAACACCTGAAGCCGCAGAAGCGCCTGCGGTTTCTGCGCAAGCATTAAAACCCGCGTCGGCTCGAATCGAAAAGCGGGCATGAACATTCCGGAGATGGAGCAATGAACTCAGAGGAACTGGCAGAAAGCACCGAACACGCCCACCATCAGGGCGAGAAGGGCGTCGGACTGACCACGGCGATTGTGGCCGTGCTGCTGGCCATGGCGACCCTGCTTGGCCATCGCGCGCACACAGAGGAAATCAAGCTGCAAACCAAAGTGAACGACGGCTGGGGCTTTTACCAGGCGAAGCACGGGCGGGCCCATCAGTATGGCGTTCATGCAGAAGACGACGTGCTGGCAAACCACAAAGAAGTGGCGCTGAAGAACCTTAAAGTATCAATTGAAGAAGAATGCGGAGCGCCGGCGGAAGAAGGCTGCACCAGTCCGGCCATCAAAGACTCCGCGATCCTGCAGGAACTGGCGAAGGAATTGAAATCACCCTCTCCCATGACGGATGCGGCGTTCGATAAAGGCGCTGCGGCGGACCCGGCCAGCGAGAAACCCCACAAGAAGCCGGCCAGGGTCAGGAAAGAGGGCGCGGTTGACATTCAGGACCACACGCGAGAACTGGAGAAGGAGACCGAATTTGTCACCCGGCAGGCCAACTTCTACGACACGTCAGAGCTCTTTCTGGAAATTTCAATCGTGCTCTGCTCCATCACACTTCTGGCCGAGACCAGGCTTTACTGGAAGCTCTCCTTCGTCAGTACCGCCATCGGCATTGCCGTGGCCGTGTATGGCATGGCGCTGCGCTAACGCGCAGGATCAAGAGCTACTCCGTTCACGGCATTGGCGCTCAAGCCCGTGGATGCCCCGCTGATCACGCGCGCGGGCGCAACGTTACCGTTTGCCGCGGCAACATTGCTGAACACGGTAATGCTTCCGGCCAGGCTGTCAGCCACGTAGAGCTCCCCTCCGGTCACGCCAGGATTCAACACGAGTTGTCCGGGGGCAGCGAGCGTGGTCGCGAGGCCGGTAATGGTAGCCACAGGCGAGACATTGCCCGCAGCGGTTGACGCGTTGGCATAAACAGTAATACTGGCCGGCGATCCCGCGTTGCTGACGAACAGGCGGTCGCTGCCATCCAGAGTCAGGCCGCTGGGGTGTGAAAGACCGGTGGAGCCTCCGAGAATGGAGGCGCCGACCACCGGAGCGCCGTTCTGGGCATTTGCGCCGTCCAGCCGGTCAATGGCGTTGCCCACCGTGTCCGCCACATACAGGCGGTTGCTGGCGGAATCCACAAAAATGTCGCCGATGGCAAAGCCCATATTGATGGTGTGGACCGGAGGCACATTGCCGGTGATGGTGGATGCATTCAGAAACACCTGGATATTCGTCCCGTCGGCGACATAAAGAATGTTGTCCGTGGTGTCCAGCGCCAGATCAACCGGAGAAGACAGGAGCGTGGCAGCTCCCGCGATGGTCCGCGTGGGGGCGGCATTCCCGCTTGCGGTTGATGCGGACTCAAAAATCATGATGGAACTGGTGCCCTGATTTGCCACGAACAGCCGGTTGGTCGCGGGGTCCACCACGATCCTCTGGGGGGCGGACAATCCCGTGGCCGTCCCGGTGATCGTCGCAACAGGCGCGATATTGCCTGTCGCGTTCAGGGCATTGCTGAAGCGAAGGATCGCAGCCGGGGTGGAGACATACATCTGCCCGACTCCCACGCCTCCGCCGCCGCCTCCGCTGCCCACAGTATTCTTGGCATCGCTGCATCCGGTTAGAAATATCAGCGCTACGGCAAAAAATGAGCAGAACCTGGTTGCCATCCCTGACTCCTTTCTGGGTCCAACAAACATGCTCAAGCTATCATGATAAGCAAATGGCTACGACTTCCAGAATTTATCTTGCCACCACGAACCCTGGCAAGCTGAGGGAGTTCCGCGAGGCCGCACAGAATGTGGCGCTGGAATTGGACCTGCTGCCGGGCCTCAAGGACATGCCTGCGGCAATTGAAGACGGCTTGACCTTTGAAGAGAATGCCCGCATCAAGGCCGAGCACTACAGCCGGTTGCTTCCCGGCGAGCTGGTGCTGGCCGAGGATTCCGGACTGGCGGTGGATGACCTGGACGGCGCGCCGGGAGTTTATTCAGCCCGCTATGCCGCAGTCCTGAAAGACGGCGCTGCCACGCACGCGAACTCCAACGATGAGGATAATAACCGCTCTTTAATCAGCGAATTGCAGAAAATCCCCAATCCGACTCATCCCGGCAGATATGTGTGCGTGATTGCTCTGGCGCGCGATGGGAAGACCCTGGCCACTTTTTCCGGACAGGCTCGTGGTGAATTGCTGACGACGCCGCGCGGAACCGGGGGCTTTGGGTACGATCCGCTGTTCTACTTCCCTGCGCTGGGCAAGACATTTGCCGAACTGGCCCTTGATGAGAAGCGGCAATACAGCCATAGAGGACAGGCTTTCAAGCGATTCCTGGAGTGGTATTCGCAGGGCGTGCCTGCCGCGAAGGTTAAACTTTAACGTTGCGCTTCAGGGCAAATCCAAGTAAATTCAAGGCTTTCCTGACTGAAGTGAAACGTCCTTCCACATCGCAAGCCCAGGCACGCAGCGTGAATGGCGGCTCAGACAAGCACCAGCGGATTCTGGATGCCGCCATTGAAGTGATTGCCGAGCATGGCTTCTTCCATTCCCGGGTGGCTGAAATTGCCGACCGAGCGGGGGTGGCGGACGGCACCATCTATCTGTATTTCAAAAACAAAGACCAATTACTGATGGCGGCGATTGATTCGGCGTTTCACCGGTTCATCCGCCGGGCCAAGGCGGCGATCAATGAAACCAGCGATCCGCGCGACAAACTGCGCCGCATGGCCTTCCTTCACCTGGAAGGACTTGGGTCAAACCGCGATCTGGCGATCGTGTTCCAGACGGAATTGCGGCATAGCGCGAAGTTTCTCGGCCAGTTCTCCCACAACCTGATGGTTGAGTATTTTGATCTCATTAAAAGCGTGCTGCGGGAAGGACAGTCTGCCGGAGTTTTTCGGCCTGACATTTCCGTAACCGTGGCCGCGCATTGCTTCTTTGGTGCGGTGGATGAGATAGTAACCACGTGGATCCTTTCTGATCGCGACCGCGACCGCGATCACCATCTTTCCAGCCTGACGGAGTCGGTTGTATCCATCATTTTGAAAGGCGTGGAAACGGGCGTTTAGTATGGAAATCAAAACCCTGGCTGATATCTTCTTTGCCTCCATCGGCCACGACCTGAACCGCCATGTGATGATCAAGCGGAGCAGCGGATGGCAGGTCATCTCGTCACGGCAACTCTACAGCTATGTAGTTACCATGGCGCGCACCTTCAAACAGTGGGGGCTGGTCAAAGGCGACCGCGTCGCCATCCTGAGTGAGAACCGCCCGGAATGGATGATCGTTGACTTCGCCTGCGTGACCACCGGCCTGGTGGACGTGCCGATTTATTCCACCCTGACGGCCGAGCAGACGCTGTACGTGCTGCAAAACTCGGGGGCCCGCGTGGTCTGCGTCTCCACGCTCGAACAGCTGCGGAAAGTGCAGTCCATCCAGGCGCGCACCCAGGTGGAAAAAATCGTGGTCATGGACGAAGTGGCGGAAATCAACGTGGTTCCCATCTGGCAGCTTCTCCATGACGCTCCCATGGACAAGGACGCGGAGTTCGAGCAGGAAGCCGGCAAGGTGATGCCGGATGATCTTGCGACCCTGATCTATACCTCGGGAACCACAGGCACCTCCAAGGGAGTGATGCTGACCCATGGCAACCTGACCTCCAACGCGAACATGTCCACCCGCTATGCCGAGTGGCTGCCCGGCGATATCTATCTTTCCTTTCTGCCGCTTTCGCACGTCACGGCACGCCATCTGGACTATGTCTG
>DATIWA010000676.1:0-5346 GCA_035465515.1 Candidatus Limnocylindrales bacterium
CGGGTCACGGTCCGATGCAGCGACAGCAGTAAAGGAGTGCCGGTGAAGAATCCGCTGAATTCGATTGTGCGCTCGGTAAAGGCCTTTGGCCGCGAACTGACCGGGCAGGGGAAGCAGGAAGTAGCGGCCGCTCCGGCACGGCAGCCCAAAGTGGGAGTGGCGCTGGGTGGCGGATTCGCCCGGGGACTGGCCCATATCGGCGTCCTGAAGGTACTTGAGGAAGCGCAGGTGCCGATCAACCTTATCGCTGGAACCAGCGTTGGCTCGGTGATCGGCGCCGGGTATGCCAGCGGCATCTCCGGCAAAGAACTGGAAGAGATTGCCCACCTGGTACGCTTCAAGGACTTCTCCCGTTGGACCTTTTCCCGCTTCGGCCTGTTCAGCAATGACAAGATGTCAGTGTTTCTGGGCAAGATCCTGCGCTGCAAGACCTTTGAAGAGCTGCGGATTCCACTCGCCGTGGCCGCAACCGACATCATTACAGGCGAACCCGCGGTCTTCACCAGCGGCGACCTGGTTGATCCGGTGCGGGCAAGCTGTGCTTATCCGGGCATGTTCCTCCCGGTGAATATCAATGGACAGCTGCTGGTGGATGGGCTGCTGGGGCATGCCGTTCCCGCGACTCCACTGCGCGAGATGGGCGCCGAGAGGGTAATTTCCGTCCATCTTGCGGCCCATTGGGTCAAGCCGCGTGGTCCGCGGCACGTGTTTGACGTTATCGGGCAATGCTTCTCCATTGCCCAGGACAGAATGTGCGGTCCGTGGCGCGCCGCTTCTGACATCGTCCTGGAGCCGGCGATCGGTGAATTTGGGTACGATGATTTCGCGCGGGCGGGCGATCTGGTGCGCGCCGGAGAGGAAGCCGCACGCGCTGCTTTGCCGCAAATCCTTGAGTGGCTGAGCCCGGCGCCTGCCACGCAGAAGATCGTGGCCGGCGCAACAGTCAGCAATCCAGCCTCAGCGCTGGCCAAGTAACACGATCAACTAACAAGGTCCGGGACTTCCTTTTCTCCTTCCTTCAGCGCCCTGCTGAGCTATCCTTGTTCGGGAGCTTTCGATCCACCGCTCCGCCGAGGACCACCTTATCTTCATGAAAGGCAGATTCTGATGCGCGTCTATTTCCTCCTGCACATTGCGGGAATCATGCTTTTATTTTCCGGGCTGAGCGGGACCCTGCTGGCCCACTACGGTGCGGTAGCGGCGGTCAACCAGCGAAGCAGGGTGCTGGCTGCAACGTGCCACGGACTGGGACTGCTCCTGATCCTGGTAAGCGGCATTCTTATGCTGCATGAACTGGGTACCGGCGGCATGCCGGGCTGGGCCTGGGGAAAACTAGTCATCCTCGTGCTGCTGGGCGGCGCCATTCCGCTGGCGCGAAAAAAATCGGAGATGGCGTGGACGTTGCTCGCGATCTTCATCCTGCTGGGTGTTATCGCAGGATACCTGGCGCTCTATAAACCTTTTTAGATCCTAAAGCAGTTCAAAATGGAAACGTGAGAGACGCTCGCCTTCGGGCGAGTAGACTTCCAGCACGACTCGTTCGCTTACGGGACGATCGCCGACATCGAAAGCGACACGGTACACCCGTTCATCGTACGGAATGTCCGGCGGCATGCCGATCATGGTGACCGATTCGGGAGAAATTTCCCGCACGTCAAGGCCGTTATACGCCCTGAGCTTGAAGCGCAGCTTCATGATGAACTGCGCGGGGTCATCCGAGGTGTTCGCGCTGTCACTGGGACCATCGATCACCATCTTTCTCAGGGAAGCTGTAACACGGAAGCTGAAATGCCGGGGAAAACGGCGCAGCAGCTCGCCATCGGGCAGTATCACACGACCGGCCAGACCTTGAGCGATCTGTTGTGCGCCCTCAATTTCCGGGCATTCCACCAGGCCGAGCAGAGAGAGAACAGCGCCGGAAGGCCTGAGCTGGATGACGCTGTATCCTGCGGGAGTCGTCGAGTGATAGCCGGGGTTCGGGGGCCAGTTGTCCGGACCCTGCGGCGCCGCCATGCATGATAGCGCAACAAGCAGCAGGACCCAGGTGCCGGAAAATTGCGGCGCTTTCATGGATTTTTCCCGGAAGAGGTTTCCTGGTCCTTCAACGGCCCGCCCGTTGTGGCGCGATCTGGCCGCGACATGATACACAAGAAACTGTCATATCTTAAGAAAGGTCAAGCCAAGAAGAAGATGCCTCGCTTGCTCTGTTTTACCGCTCACCCGGACGATGAAGCCGGCGGCTTTGGGGGGACCCTGCTGCGCTACGCCGAACGCGGCGTGGAAACCCACGTCATCTGCCTGACTCCGGGCCAGGCAGCCACCCATCGCGGGGGCGCAAACTCTGAAGAGGAACTCTCCGCCATGCGGCGTGAGGAGTTCGCCGCGTCATGCAGGCTGCTCAAGGTCGCCCGCGGCACGGTGCTGGATTATCCCGACGGCAAGCTCGACCAGCAGGGCTTTCAGACCGTGGTGGCCGACCTGACACGTCGCGTTCGCGAACTCCGTCCTGATGTGATCATCACCATGGGACCCGAAGGGGCCATTACAGCGCACCCGGACCATTCCATGGTCTCGGTTTTTGCCACCATGGCCTTTCACTGGGCGGGCAGGGGCAACCGGTTTCCCGAGCAGCTCAACAACGGATTGCAGCCGCACCAGACGAAAAAGCTGTATTACGGCACTGCTCTGTTCACCATGCCCGACCGCCAACCGGTCTCACTGCCGCCCTCAACGGCCATCATCGAGCTGACCGAGAACGAGCAGGAAACCAAGATAGCCGCATTCAAGTCGCATACCTCGCAGGCTCCCTTGTTCCCCTTCTTTGAAGAGACGGTGCGCAAGCGCGGGCGGCTGGAGCTGTTCCATTTTGCCGCTTCCGCCACCCCGCGCAAGATGGAGGTTGAGCGCGACTTGTTTGAGGGGATCACCGGCTGATCGAAGCACCGTTGATCTCCCGGGCTGCCGCTCTGGGCGCGCGGTGGCTAGTCGCTGACTTTCACCACCAGCTTGCCTCTCACGTGGCCTGTCTCGCTTTCGCGATGCGCGTCAGCCAGTTGATCCAGCGTGTAAAGCCTTTCAACCACGGGACGAAGCTTGCCCGCCTCGATCAAAACGTTGATTTTCTCGAGATCGCCGCCCCGCGGCTTGACCTGGGTGATCATGAACCGCCTGCCGCGAAGCAGTGCGGCGGCGTTGCCGGCCATCACACCGGCGACAGCGGTGGCAAAGAACTTAATCCTGCCCGCGGGACCATGTGGTATGGGAACGGTAAGCGTGATCAGTTTTCCTCCGAAGCGCAACACCCGGAGCGAACTGCGCCATACCGGTTTGCCCACGCAATCGAGCACCACATCATAGCCGGAGAGCTTGTCTTCCACCCGCTCGCGGGTGTAGTCAATCGCGTGATCAACGCCAAGTTCCCGCAGCAGGTCCAGGTTGCGCGCACCGGCAGTGCCGGCAACGTACGCCCCGAACGCCTTGGCGATCTGCACCGCAAAACTGCCCACGCCGCCTGCCGCCGCCTGCACCAGCACCTTGCTGCCAGGCTTGATCCTTCCCTGCCCCACCAGCGCCTGCCACGCGGTGACGGCCGCCAGCGGAATCGCCGCCGCTTCCTCGTGGCTCAAGCCGGCCGGCTTGTGGGCCAGCGTGTTCTCCGGCAGAACAGCAAATTCAGCATAGGTGCCGCGGTAGGTTTCGCCGACCTTGCCGTGTTTGAAGCCGTAGACCTCGTCACCGGGCTTGAAGAGCGTAACGGCGCCGCCCACTTCTTCCACCACTCCTGAGAGATCACAGCCCCAGATTACCGGAAAGCGCAGTTTCCATAATCCGCTCAGCCATCCTGCGCGCAGCTTCCAGTCCACGGGATTGACGCTGATTGCGCGCACGCGCACCAGCACGCCGTTGGGGCCAACGCGGGGAACGGGAATTTCGCCGGTCAACTGCATTACTTCCGGCCCGCCGTAGCTTTCGGAAATGATCGCTTTCATGACTCCAATTGTAAGCAGCCGCGCCCTTTCTTTCACCGGAAAGGTGCTGCAGGACCAGTGCATGTTTACGTGGCTGTTTTCGCGCCCTTCCGCGCCGGTGACCATTGCCCGCGAGTGCTAGACTGTACGCAGCAAACGCCCATGGATTTCGACCAACTGGAAACCTTTCTGGAAGTGGCCCGGCACTCGAGCTTCTCCCGCGCAGCGGAGAAGCGGTTCCGCACGCAGCCGGCCATCTCCTCGCAGATCCGGGCGCTGGAGGAGGAGGTCGGGGCGCGGCTTTTCGACCGCAGCGGCGGCAAAGTGGCGCTGACCGGAGCGGGCAAGGTATTCCAGCAATACGCCGAACAGACCCTGGAAGCGCGCAAGACCATGCTGGTCACCGTAGCGGAGATGGAGCGCGTGCCGCGCGGTGAAATCGTGGTGGGCGCCAACGAGGGAACGTGCCTGCATATCCTTCCGGAAGTATTTGCGGAATTCAAAAAGCTCTATCCCGAGGTGGGCGTCCAGATCAGCCGCCTGGAACGCGGAAAAATCCTGGAGTCCATTATTGAGAACTCGGTGGACTTTGGGGTGGTCTCCACGCCGGTGGATGATAAACGGCTCACCGTGGTGAACATACACCGCGACGAACTGGTGATCATTGTGCCGCCGGGACACCCGCTCAGCCGGCAGAAGAAAGCGACGGCGGCAGAGATTGCGCAGTATCCGCTGCTTCTGCCCAAAGTGGGCCGCACCCGCGATGCCCTGGAGAACCTGTTTCACGACCAGCGTCTCAAGCCCAAAATAGCCATGGAACTGGATTCCAGCGAGTTGCTGAAGCGATTTGTGGCCGCCAACGTGGGCGTGGGTTTTATTGCCCGCTCCAACGTGATGGAAGACGTGAAGGCCGGCGTGCTGGCGGCCATCACCCTGGCCGAGCCACCCATTCGCCGCGACCTGGCCCTGGTCTTCCGCAAGGACAAGGCGCTGAGCCGCGCCGCGCTCGCCTTTATTGATATCGCCGTAAAAATCAAACAGGCTTCCCTTGAAGCAGCCGCGCCGCAAAGTGTTCCCTAGACACGTTGATCCGCGGATTCAAGCGACAAAAGCACAAAAGAGCGCGGGGCCTTTGATTCCAAAAGCGCAGCACACTTGCTTACGCTATTGCCCAATACAGCCGGTGAATAAGCGGCTCAGCCTGGCTGCCGAGCAGCGCTGCCACAGGAGCCTATGAATCGCCGAGCCACGGATTTCTGTCGAGCGGTTTAGGCTAAGCCGGACTGGAATCAAGCCACGCGCTCCAGCCGACCGGGTTCGCGTTCGCCTGCCTCCCAATCGGTCAGGGCCACCACTCCTACCTCGCTTCCTGCCTGGC
>DATIWA010000677.1:0-4875 GCA_035465515.1 Candidatus Limnocylindrales bacterium
AAGTCGAGAATGACAATGGATTGGGCTTCCACGAATGATTTTCTCTAATCCGAAAGAGTGTGTAAAGCGAGAAATGCTGCTGCCAGCCCAGTCGCAGGCTTCCAGCGCAAGAGAACTGGCCCGGCCGCTCATTGGCCACGCACTAGAACGACCTGCTTTCCTTTGGCACACCGTCCATCAAGCGCCGGCGCATGCGCCCCCGCGGGACGGCAGGAGCACGCCGCTGACAGCCGTCCCGCGTCAGCGGACGACGATATTCACCAGCTTGCCCGGCACCACAATGGCCTTTACCACATGCCTGCCTTCAAGTGCCGCTTTAACTTTGTCGTCAGACATGGCCCGCTCGCGGACCAGGTCTTCGGGGCTGTCAGCCGGCACCGTCAAGCGACCGCGCAGCTTCCCGTTCACCTGCACGGCGTATTCGATTTCGTCCTCTTTGGCCAAAGCCGGGTCATAAGCTGGCCAGGGATGGCGAAGAATCTGGTCTTTTTCGCCGAGCGCTTCCCACAACTCGGCGGCGAGATAGGGCGCAAACGGCGCCAGCAACAGGGCAAGTTTGCGTTGTGCCTCCGCAAGGATCGCCTGCGGGAACCGGCCTCCGGCGATCTCCTCTTCCGCGCCGTAAAGCTCATTCACAAGCTCCATAATCGCCGCCACGCAGGTGTTGAAGTGCCAGCGGCCCTGGAAGTCATCGGTGACGCGCTTGATCGTCTGGTGAAGCTTGCGCTGCACCTGGCGCGCTTTGGGCGAAAGCTCCACCGGGCCGGCGGCCGTGGCCTTCGCAGCCGCGTGGCCGTGCTTCATCACAAAGCGGTACACGCGCCCGAGAAAGCGGTGCACGCCTTCCACGCCGGCCTCCTGCCAGTCGAGATCGCGGTCGGGCGGCGCGGCAAAAAGCGAGTACATGCGCGTGGAATCGGCGCCGAAGCGCGCCACCATATCGTCCGGCGAAACCACATTGCCCTTGCTCTTGGACATCTTTGCGCCGTTCTTGATCACCATTCCCTGGGTGAAAAGGCGGGTTGCCGGTTCATCGTTGTGGACCAGGCCGAGGTCGCGCATAAATTTCGTCCAGAAGCGCGAGTAGATCAAATGCAGAATGGCGTGCTCCACACCGCCGATATACTGGTCAATGGGAAACCAGTAATCCACGGTCGCCGTGTCCAGCGGCCGGTCTTTAAGCTGCGCGTTGGTGTAACGGTAGAAGTACCAGGACGAATCCACGAAGGTGTCCATGGTATCGGTCTCGCGCCGCGCCGGGCCGCCGCACTTCGGACACGTGGCATTCACGAACTCCGGGATCCGCCCCAGCGGCGAGCCGCCCTGCAGCGTGATATCCACGTTCTCCGGCAAGACCACCGGGAGCTGGCTCTCGGGCACGGGAACAATGCCGTCCTTTTCGCAATACAACATGGGAATCGGCGTGCCCCAGTAGCGCTGCCGGGAAATCCCCCAGTCCTTCAGGCGATAGGTCACCGTTGCTTTGCCAAAGCCGTGCTGCTCGGCATAGGCCGACATCTTCCTGATGGCTTCTTCGTTCGAGAGCTCATCGAACTCGCCCGAGTTGATCAGCAGGCTGTCCTTGAGCGTGTACGGAAGCACCCGCTTCTCTTCCTCGCCCGCCGGCGGAGGCTCGCCGATTCGGCGCGGAAGGATCACCACTCGAATATCGAGCCCGTATTTTTGCGCGAATTCATAATCGCGCTCGTCATGGGCGGGAACGGACATGATCGCGCCCGTCCCGTAGCCCATCAGAATGTAATTGGCCACCCAGATGGGGATCTTTTCCTGATTGAACGGATTGACCGCGTAACGCCCGGTAAACACACCGTGCTTTTCAATAGACTCGACTTCCTCCTGCTCAGCCGCCCGTTTCTGCTCCTGCACGAGATCTTCAACCTTTGCATGAAGTTCGGGATCGTTGCCGATGATTTCGGCGACAAGCGGGTGCTCCGGCGCAAGCTGAATGGAGGTAGCGCCGTAGATCGTATCTATTCGCGTGGTGAACACGGAGATCGTGTCTCCGGCCGGGCCAACCGGGCCGTCGAGCTTGAAGTCCACCAGCGCGCCTTCACTGCGGCCGATCCAGTTACGCTGCATGGTGCGCACCTTTTCCGGCCAGCCTTCAAGCTCGTCGAGTCCACGCAGCAACTCATCGGCATATTTCGTGGTGCGCACGAACCACTGCTCCAGTTCGCGCTGCTCCACCGGTGTCTCTTCATGCCGCCAGCACATCCCGCCCACCACCTGCTCGTTGGCCAGAACGGTGGCGCACTCCGGACACCAGTTCACCTTGCTGTTCTTGCGGTATGCCAGGCCTTTTTCGTAGAGCTTGAGGAAGAACCACTGGTTCCAGCGGTAATACTCCGGCAGGCAGGTGGCGACCTCACGCGCCCAGTCATAGGCGAAGCCGAGCCGCTTCATCTGCTCTTTCATGTGCGCGATGTTCTGGAGCGTCCACTGCCGCGGCGGCACTTTGTTCTTGATGGCCGCATTTTCCGCCGGCAATCCGAACGCGTCCCAGCCCATGGGATGAAGCACGTTATAGCCCTGCATCCACATGTAACGGGCCAGCGCGTCGCCAATCGAATAGTTGCGCACGTGCCCCATGTGAAGGGCGCCCGATGGATAGGGCAGCATCTCCAGCACGTAGTACTTCTTGCGCTTTGTGTCGTGCGGTTCGGCGGCAAAAAGACCGGGATCAGCCTGCCAGCGCGCGTGCCACTTCCCTTCTACGCGCTGGGGATCATAGCGGTCGTCAGCCTGGCGTTGGGATGGATTGGCGGGAATGTCCTTTATCTCAGCCATGTTTTATCTTAAGCTCTTTTTGTTTTTGGCGGAATATCCGCCGCTTGCACCAATTCTCGCAGCCTCTCCACGTTCCTGAAATCGTCCTGCGGCTCATCAATCGGGGTTTCTGCAATGAACGCCGCATGTTCGGTGCGCGCGTCGTTCAGCAGGCGCCGGAACGGCTCCAGGCCAATCGTTCCCTTCCCGATATGCTCATGCCGGTCGCGTTTGGAGCCGCGCGCGTCCCTGGCATCATTGCAGTGCCACACCAGAACGTTCTTCAGGCCGATGGTCTCGTCCAGCTGCCGCATGGTCTGCTCCGATCCGGTCCCCGAAACAATGTCATACCCGGAAACGTGGGTATGGCAGGTATCAATACAGGCCCCCACCGGGCAGACCGGACGCAGATATTCGAGAAGATGCGCCACCTGCTCAAACGATCCGCCAAGAGAAAATTCCGCCCCTGCAGTATTTTCAATCAGGACCTTCAGCCCGGCTTTCTCCAGATCCATGCCTTCGGCCGCCTCGGCGATCGAATGCGCCACCAGAGCCAGTCCCTCTTCCCGGCTGCGCCCGCGAAACGATCCAGGGTGCAACACCAGAAAATTCGCGCCCAGCGCCATCGCCCTTTGCAGTTCGCCGCGAAAGGCCTCCACCGACTTGCCGTGGAACACCGGCGTCGCGCTGGCCAGGTTCACAAGATAGCTGGTATGAATCACCAGAGGCGAAATCCCGTACTTCTCGCGCAGCCTCGCCATCTCTTCGCACTGCGCTTTCAAGAGTCCATACGGCTTCCACTGTCGCGGACTGGATGAAAAAATCTGAAAAGTGTTGGCTCCCAGCCGGTAAGCCCGCTCCGCCGCCATTTGCACGCCCCCGGAGGTGGACGTATGAATGCCGATCCGCCTCGGCCCTGGCTTGGGCGGCTCGCCATGTGCCCATAAGAGCACATCCTTCATACTCAACTTCCGCTTTGCTGGCGGTTCCTGTTTGGCTGCCGGCGACATGCGCTAAACCATTGATTCTAACACGCTAAACACGTCGGTTTTAATTGCCCGGCGAGGCCAACTCACAGTAAACTTGTTTCTTCACGAGGTCAGGCACCATGCTGGTCGTAATGAAGGCGCATGCCACCCCGGAGCAGGTGGACGCGGTTTGCGAAAGAATCGAGAGCCTTGGCTACAGGGCCCACGCCATTCCCGGGGCACAGCGGACGGCGATCGGGATTACTGGCAACAAAGGCGCCATGGAAGCAGGCACGCTGGAAGAGATGTCCGGGGTGCAGGAAGTCATCGTAGTATCCAAGCCGTACAAACTGGTCAGTCGTGACGTGAAGGAAGAAGACACCGTGGTCTCCTTCCCCGGATCGGACGGGAGCTTTGGCGGGCGCGACCTGGGCATTGTGGCCGGACCGTGCTCTATTGAATCCCGCGAGCAGGCGTTCACCATAGCCGAGCGCGTGGCCAGGGCCGGCGCGCGTTTCTTTCGCGGCGGCGCCTACAAGCCGCGCACTTCCCCGTATGCCTTTCAGGGCCTGGGCGAGGAAGGCCTGAAGATCATGGCGGAGATCCGCGACCGCTTCGGTCTGCGCATCATCACTGAAGCCATTGATCACGAGTCTCTCGACCTGGTGGCCAGGTACGCCGACTGCATCCAGATTGGCGCGCGCAACATGCAGAATTTTTCCCTGCTCAAGAAAGCCGGCCGCATGCGCAAGCCGGTGCTGCTCAAGCGCGGCATGTCGGCGACGCTGGAAGAATTCCTGATGGCAGCCGAATACATCCTGAGCGAAGGCAATTACCAGGTAATTCTCTGCGAGCGCGGTGTGCGGACCTTCGCCGACCACACGCGCAACACGCTGGACCTGAGCATCGTGCCCGCGGTCCAGAAACTGAGTCATCTGCCCATTCTGGTGGACCCCAGCCATGGCACCGGCAAGCGTGACAAGGTGCTGCCGCTCTCGCGCGCCGCCGTGGCCGTCGGCGCCGACGGCCTGATTGTGGAAGTCCATCACGATCCTGACCGGGCGCTGTCTGATGGCATGCAGTCGGTTTACCCCGACCAGTTTGATGAACTGATGGCGGA
>DATIWA010000678.1:0-2309 GCA_035465515.1 Candidatus Limnocylindrales bacterium
CACCTCAGTATCTAGTGAGGTATACCTCCTACCTGCCCGAAGGTGCTAATACTCCGGTTTAAAACCCCAGATCCTCAGAACGGGTTCAGCCGTCCCAGCCCCTTCTTCTTTTTCTTCTTGCTCGTGGAGTCCTTCTTGTCAGCCTTATCTTTGCCGTTCGTCTTATCGTTGCCGGCTTTGTCCCCGCCTGGCGACGGTTGTTGGGCAGCGTCGGCTGTTTGCGCGCTTCCGGCGCCAGATGCGGCAGCGGTCTTCTGCATCTCATTTACCTGTGCCGGGGCCGCCGGTGGAGGAGTCCCTTCATGGGGCGCAGGTCCACTCGAACTGGCTGGAGGCGCCTGGTTCTCACCGGGGGCCGCTCCCTTGCCGCCTCGCAGCGCCTCTATGCCCAATTTCTGATTGGGCTGCACCACACTCGCATTCAGCTGGGTCTCAAGATCCTTTACCAGAGCGGGAGCGCTTTTGACCTGCTCCTCTTCCATATCGGGTTCGCCAACTCGTGATGCCTTGGCCACCATGGGATGTTTTTTGAAGTTCCCCAGCAGTTGCTGCATCTTGCTTTCACCGCCGCGGCTTTCCTCTTCCGCCTTGCTTTCCGCCATGGCTTCGGCGGTAGGCGTGGGAACCGGCGCATTAAGGGCGATCAGACGCTTTTTGGCGTCATCAGCGCGGTCCATGGCAGGGTAGCGCGTGATGATCCTGGAGTATGCTTCCACTGCATGCTTCTGAAATTGCGCGGCCATCTTCTCTTTAAGCGCTTCAGGGACCCTCTGCTTCCGCATGGTAGCCGCTTCCTTTTCATACAGGGTCCCCAGCTCAAACAGCGCTTCGTCCACGCCGCTGTACAAGGGATATGAGTCCACCAGCGATTCCAGGCGCGCCTGGGCTGCAGCCATGTTGTCGCGCAGGTAATAGAAGTTGGCAATCCGGTACTGACGTTCCGCCAGCACTTCCTGCACTTCCCGCAGCCGCTGCTTGGCTTCCGCAACCAGAGGACTGTCGGGATACGTCTGGATCAGCGTCTTATATTCTTCCGCTGCGCGCTGTGCCTGGCTGAAGTCGCGGTCCGGCTTTTCCATCTGCCGATAGTGGATATTCGCCACCTTTAACTGGGCTTCCGCAGCTTCCGGCATATTGGGAAAGAAGGTCTGAAAATCCTTGTATTCCACCTCGGCCTGCTGCCATGCCGCAGTCCCGCCTTCGGCGTACCAGGCGTCTCCCATTGCCAGCTTGGCCCGCGCAATGTACTCCGATTCCGGATACGTATTGATCAGGGTTTCCAGGAGGGTACGCGATTCCTGATAGCGCCCATGCTTCATGGAGTCCATGGCGCGGTCAAAGAGGCCTTTATCGGGCTGCTTGGAATCGATGTTGGCCAGAGGGTTCTGTACCTTGTGGTGACATCCGGCAGCCAGCAGCAGAGCGCAGGCCATCACGGAACTGAAAAGGATTTTGCGTACCATTACCTACCTCAAAATCTGCAGCGCCGGTAATCAGACCTTTTGCAGGGTCGCTTCCTGGGCAAGTTTCAAAAGACGCTGCGTATTCTCTTTGGGATCGCCATGTCCGAAGACCGCGTTGCCCGCCACCAGGATCTCCACCCCGGAGCGGACCGCCTCGGTCACGGTTTCGGTGCTGATTCCTCCATCCATCTCGATCCGGAAATTTGCCCGCCGCTCGGCGCGCATCGCCACGAGCCTGCGGGTCTTTTCCAGCGCGATGGGGATGAACTTCTGGCCGCCAAATCCCGGATTTACTGACATCACCAGGACGTGGTCCACCAGGTTCAGCACATCTTCCAGCGTGTGCACCGGCGTGGCCGGATTGATCACAACACCCACATTCATGTTGTGATGCCGAATCAGCTCCAGGGTGCGGTGCAGGTGCACGCACGCCTCCTGGTGCACTGATATCCAGTCTGCCCCGGCGGCGGCAAACGCCGGAATGTACTGGTCGGGATTTTCAATCATCAGATGCACATCCAGCGGCAGATCCGTCACTTTCCTCAGTGATGCCACCACCGGAGGCCCGATTGTAATATTCGGCACAAAATGCCCATCCATCACGTCAACGTGCAGAAGGCTCGCGCCCCCCGCAGCCACAGCATTGACGCCGGCGGCAAGGTGCGCGAAGTCCGCGGACAATATGGAGGGCGCTAATTCAATCAATCTGATTTACTCTCGCTGGAGTTACTAAATTCTAACATCCAGCCCACGCCAATACTCCACAAACTTCAACCTTTTCAGGTGTTTTCCCTGCGCAGCAGCCGGCCACGGGAGTAAGAGCGCCATCAACTCCCAGTGCCCCAG
>DATIWA010000679.1:0-5276 GCA_035465515.1 Candidatus Limnocylindrales bacterium
TGAAGCGCCTGATGAAGTCGCAATTCAAACAGTGGATCTCTCGCGCCTGCCCGCGAACTGGAAAGCAGACGTGCTTCTGACCAGGGCGCTGGGAGATGAATGGCTCGCCTCCGGGAGCGCCGTTCTCCTCAAGGTTCCATCAGTCATCGTGCCGGAAACATGGAATTTCCTTCTCAATCCTCGTCATCCTGAATCGGCGAGCGTGAAAGTTCTCTGGTACCGGGAGTATCCCTGGGACCAGCGCCTGTTTGAGTGATTGCAGGGGACTGCCGTATTTTCCGCTGGCAGCAACCGGTATTTCTACCGGGTGTTTCGCTACCCTGGGACTTTGTAGCATCTTGGGTGATTGCGCCCGAACGCACGCGCATGCGCGTCAATCGGACGGTTTAAAAGGCCCAGCCATGCATGCAGACGCGCAGCGGGTCCACGCCCAGGCGCTGGGCCAGCCCAACTGAGGGGGTGATAAAGACATGGCCCCGGCAATGACGACACAAATCCAAGTTGAAGGAGTCGAGGCAGCTGCAATTAAGGCCAGGGAAGCGAGCGATTCACTCACCCAGTGTCCCTCCCTCTACCAGATCAACACGCGTGTGTGGCTGACGGACCTGTCACGCGCCCTTGGCCGTGCCGCTACCCTGGACGATATTCCCGATGCCGAGCTGGACCGGCTTGCCGGAATGGGTTTTACCTGGGTCTGGCTGCTGAGCGTCTGGCAGACCGGCCTGGCCGGGCAGCGGGTTTCACGAGGCAACCTTGAATGGCGCCGGGAATTCCAGGAGACTTTGCCTGGCCTGCGCGAGGAAGATATAGCCGGCTCCGGCTTCGCGATCACAGGGTACAGCGTGCATCACCAGATGGGAGGCAACGCCGCTCTGGCCCGCTTGCGCGAACGTCTTCGCCGGCGCGGTTTACGTCTGCTTCTCGATTTTGTTCCCAATCACACGGCCCTCGATCATCCCTGGGTGGAAGAGCACCCCGACTATTACGTCTCTGGAAGCGAACAGGACCTGGCCCGCTCTCCGCAAAACTATGTCCGGGTCTGGCGATCGCAGGGTGACCTGCTGCTTGCCCACGGACGCGACCCCTATTTCCCCGGCTGGCCTGACACCTTGCAGCTCAACTATGGTAATCCGGCCACGCAGGAGACGATGATCAGGGAACTGATGAAGATTGCCGGACTTTGTGACGGCGTGCGCTGCGACATGGCCATGCTGGTGCTGCCGGAGGTGTTTGAACGGACCTGGGGGATTTCCTCGCAGCCATTTTGGCCGCAGGCCACGCAAAGAGTGAGGGAGCGTGTTCCCGGCTTCTGCTTCATGGCTGAGGTCTACTGGGACCTGGAATGGACGCTCCAGCACCAGGGCTTCGATTACACCTACGACAAGCGGCTCTATGACCGGCTGCGCGCAGGCCCGGCGCGGCCCGTGCGCGAGCATCTTCTGGCTAAGCCGGATTATCAGGCCAGGATGGCCCGCTTCCTGGAAAACCATGACGAGCCGCGGGCGGCCGCCGTATTTACAGCGGAGGCCCATGAGGCCGCGGCCGTCATCACTTACCTTTCCATGGGTATGCGCTTCTTTCACCAGGGGCAGCTCGAGGGGCGCACAAAGCGGATTTCACCTCACCTGGTTCGCGGGCCGGAGGAAACCATCAACGAAAGACTGAAGCAGTTCTATGATCGCCTGCTGGCCGTGCTGCGCCGTCCCTTGCTTCGCAACGGCCACTGGCAGCTACTCGAATGCATTCCCGCATGGGAAGGCAATTTTTCGAATGATGCCTTGATCGCCTTCGCATGGCGGAATCCGGCGGAGGATCGCCTGCTCGTGGCAGTGAACTACGCCTCGCACCAGAGCCAGTGTTACGTGCGCCTGCCGTTCACTGACCTTGGCGGGGAATTGTGGAGCCTGCGGGACCTTCTGGGCGACGCGCGCTACGAGCGCGACGGCAGGGACCTGCAATTGCGAGGGCTTTATCTGGACGTGGCGCCATGGCAGTACCACGCCTTTGAACTGAGGCGCGCGTAGCTTTTGGGTACGTTGACAATCCACGACCAGGCAGTATCAGATTTCGGGCGGCAAGGAGTTTCCCCGTTTAAACCGTTAGAGAGAGGCGGAATGCCCTCGCGACATGCCAATCCCCTGCCTGTCTTCTACCAGGGCCTCTTGTTTCGCTTCCGGATCCGGGAAGGAACGCGCCACAATTGCATTCAATCTTGCCTGCCATTGTTTGAGGGCAACTTGCCTTTCTTCAGGCAGCAGAGGCGTGAGGTCGCTGATCAGGGCTTTCATCCGCCGCATTACCTGAACGCTGGTGGCGCCGTACGTGCTGATTTCATCGAACGCGAGTTGCAGGAAATCCTCCCACGCCGGGAAGGGCGCCATCAATCTGAGCTTGCCTCGGTCATCGTGAAACTCACCGATTTCCAGCCGGCGATGGCCCGCTTGCAGCAACAGATCGCCAATTTCACCGAGCGCCTCGACCGCGGTTGTTGGATCATTGATGGCGGGTGACAGCGCCTTGATGGCGATATCAACCAGCAGCCGGATGGCATACTTGGGGTCCTGATCAAATGAGCGTTCGGGGCCGAGTCTGATGGCCTTGAGCAATTGTTTTTCATCGATGCCGCGCCGGCCGCCGTACACCTGAAGCAAAGGCGCCCGCTCCATCACGCTGTCTCCCACCGCCGCCGCCGCTACGATCAGCCCGTCTGAAGCCGCCGCCAGCCGAACCAGCTTTTCAACGTTGATCTCCTGCAGGCATCGCGGGAGTCCAGTGTGGGTGAGCGTTTGCGTAAGCGGCAGTCCTCGCAGACTCTGTCCCGCGCCAGGGACGTGATTTGAACTCAACGGTGGGTACAGGGCATTGATTGACTTCCGGCCCTGATTGCCCGTGAAAATCAGCATCCTGCTGATCTGTAGCAGGCCGATCCGTTGTATGAGGGCCACGAACATGCCTACACTGGCAAGAAGCAGGGCCACTACCATCCATGCGCTGAAGAACGGCACCCGTCCTGATTGGTTCCGGTCCACCCATGCCAGCGCTGCGATCGCGTACAGAAAAGTAGCCGTGAATATTCCCAAAGCATGTGACAGTACAGGGTCCTGGGCAATCCATAGCACCAGCCGGGGCGAGTAAGTGGTTGCGCTGAATTGAATTAAGACAAAAGTCAATGAAAATACGATGCCGGTGAGGGCGATCATCCCCGAAGCCACGGCAGAGTAGATGGCAATGGCCGACCCGGCGCTGATCGGTGACATGGCCGGGAGCAGGTGGGCTTCAATCCTCGGCAGTGTCAGCCCGGCTGCGACCGCAGCCAGAGCGTAGAAAAGGGGGATCGTCCATCGTGAGAGCCGGATTGTGGCGTGTTGATGCAGCATTGGAGTCACTGTCCGATCATAATCATTGCCGCCCGATCCTCCCTGCACGATGGCCTGCTCACGCGTGTCTGGGCAGTCCAGTTGCCGCGATTGACGGGGATTGGGCAGCGCGCAAAAGTCAGAAGCGGATCCCCGTTGTGATTGGGACGAAGCGCAGGTTGGACGCCGTATCCGGAACGTAGTGGTAGCGCGCCTCCACGTAAATCCTGTAGCTGGGCTCGCCGACCTTGATCGTGAAACCAATGCCGGCATTGCCGCCGAAGACTGACGAAGAAAAGCTTGACCTCGTCTGGTTGACAATTACCGTTCCTGAAGAACAACGAAAACCCCACCACTCCCAGGCCGGCGAGCATGCGGTCCCCGCGGCGGGAGTAACCGCCTGCGTGAGACTTGCATTCCGGTAATAGAGCCCTCCTCCCCCGATGAAGTAAGTCCCAAACCTCTGGCCGCGCATCTCGAACCGGTAATTGGCGGTAAGAACAAAAAGATTACTGTGGCCGTCCAGGTTGCCTGATGGCAGGGCCTGTCGCAGAGGTGAAAGAGATTCATCTGTCGGATAAAGCCAGTTCCACATCAGCTCGCCGACGAAGGCGTGGTGCTGATTGAAGTTGTAGCCTGCGCCCGCGACCACTCCAGTGCCTAATTTAGTGAGCTCAGAAGTCGAACTTACCGGAACTGTGACGGCAAAGCCCAGATTGGTGTTCAGCCTGCTTTCGTCCTCAAAATCCTGAGCAACCAGTGAACTAAGAAATGGAATGATGACAATGGCAACTGTGAGCAGAGACCTGCTGGTACGGACCATGTTGTTTCCCTTCCTTGCATTCCGGTCCTGCCATGGGGCGGCAGGTTGCCGCCGGATGTTGTCCTCGCCGGCGCGGGCCGGCAGCGCTGCACCGCTTCAACAATGGATGCCAGACTCGCTGATCGCGGCGGGTGAAAAAGCAGCGGAACCAACGGAGTTTTTTCGTCACTGCCAAAATTGACAGGCTGCCTTGGGCCCGGGCCTCATGGCTTTGTCGTCGCAGGCGCCGCGGCAGGCATCGCGCCGACATGCCGTTCGCGGAACGGCAGCTTCAGCTTGCGCACCACTTCCGGCCAGAATTCCCGCAGCACGTCAAGCCCCATTGATGTTCCAATGCTGATGCCCGCGCGCTTCGCCGCCGGCGTAAATCCCCGGTCGTGTCCCGGATGGTACAGGTTCTCCACGGCCACAGTGCTGGCTACTCCTGCCCAGAGCGAGAGGTTGGCGAATTTGTTGCCGGAATCAGTGCGGGTCACGAAAGTATGATTGATCCCGTGCATGATTCTCGCGCCGGTGGTTCCATTGCCTTTGCGGTAATAACGCGGGTCCTGCCGGAAGATTGCGGGATAGAAAAATTTGCGGAAGAAGTTTTTGGTCGCGCGGTCGGTATATGCTGCGGCATAACGCTTGCCGTACCCTTCGGCTCCCTGGCCCCACTCGCTGTCATCGTTCTGCCATTGCGACCAGCCTGCGGCAAATCCGGCCCCTACAAAGGTGACGGGTTCGACCGTGCTCTTATAAAACAAGTGGAACTTGTCCCCAACATCAAGGCCGCAAACCGTTTGCCCGGCCTTGTGCCGTGCCGGTACGGTCGCCAGTTCCGGCTTACGTGAGAACCATGCCAACGACCTGCTGAGGGGGCCCTTGTAGTCGCGTGCCGAGAACAGTCTGGCCGGCTCTTCGCACGGCTGGTTGGCCACGTTCTGTACCGCAATTGTCTGGCCCGCGCCCGATGCCTTCTCGTCCAATCTAGCTATGTTGGAATGCCTGCGCGACGAACTCTCCCCGATGGTGTTCGGCGGGAGCGCGAACCGCTGATCATAAGGCAGCTCGGAATAATGGAGCACATATTGATTTGGGCTTGGCGTTGTGAAGTC
>DATIWA010000680.1:0-14208 GCA_035465515.1 Candidatus Limnocylindrales bacterium
ATGGTCAGATTGCTCTGCCCGTCCGCATCTCATCAGCCTTGCGCCCGGGTGAGGTATTTGCCACATTTCATGATCCCGGCCGGCAGGTCAATTTGCTGACCAGTCCTTTCAAGGACTCGAAGACCAATGCGCCGGAGTACAAAATCACAGCCGTGCAGATCAGGAAAGCGCATGCTGCGTAAACGGTCCGGGCCGGCTGCGCCTCACCCGTGCCTGCGTTTTCCGCGTTCCAGCAGAATGTTGTGTATGCTCTGGGACAAGGCCTCGTAAGAGTCACTCTTGAGAACGTAATCTGCTTCAGCGATGCAGGGGTGTAGGGAACAGACCTCTAAAACCAGGGAGCCGGGGCAGTATTCCCTCAGTTGGAGAGCCAGGGCTTTCTTTACTTTGGCCGGGATCGCTTCGCCGATGATCACCAGATCGAATCGCAGGTCTTTGCAGGATTCTCTGACCTGGACAAAATCTGTGGCAGAAAACACGAAGTGCCCGCGCTCCTCGAGGGCCTGCTTCATGGCGTCGGCGGCAAACTGACTGCAGGCAATGATAAGAGCATAAGCCACCCACCTGTGATGACAGCGCCGTAAGGCGAGTTTCCTTGCCTGCCGGCGAGAGCGGGCAGGCAAACCCGCGAAGTTGGAGGCTGATTTACCTGCAGGATGCTTGGCGAATGCTGCGCAACCTCTTCTTCCCTTTTCGATCTTCTTCCTTTTTTTTCCCGGGGGAAGCGCGGACAGATCTGCTGGCCCCGTTATCCGCCTGCCATGTACACGGTCTGTCCGCCCGCGTTCAGTTGCGCCAGCGCTCGCCGGCTTTCCACCTTCGCTTTTTGCAATATGTTGGACACGTGGAACTTTACGGTCCTCTCCGAGATACCCAGCAACGACCCAATTTGCCGGTTGGAAAGGCTTCTGATCAGGTAACTGATGATCTGCTCTTCACGCGCCGTAAACCTGCGCGCTTCGGGAATCCGCGACAGCAGCATGTTCTTCCGCTTGACATACTCCTCGAGAACGCTGGGATTCAGCCAAAGATTGCCCTGAATGATCGACCGCACGGCTTTGGGAAGCTCGCGGCTGAATGCCTCGGATACGATCACAATTCCGCAAGCACCCAGATTCAGAAGGGCGGTTTGTTCGCTGAACTCGACAACCTCACGCGAGATCACCGCAATGGCGCGGGCCCCGCAGGAAGTCCATTTTGGGAGCAGGTCCCTCCAGCAGGGCACGGAATCAATATCAATGATCACCAGCCCGGCCGCCGCGCTGTCTTGCAGCGGCGCAGGAATGGCGGGCGCAGGGCAAACCGCCAGCCGCTGGGTTGTGTCAGCCTCCAAAATGGCGCTGATGGCCTGTTGTACCAGCAGATGCTCGCTGCATACGTAAACTACCGGAGGAGACATGCTTACTGTTTTCTGGCCCAGGGCCCTCTCCGGTCTGGCGCAATCTGCAACCTGGCCCATGCCGGCCCTGGCGGCGGGAAATGCGGTGGTTCTCGCGTTATTGTTGATCATCTCAGTCCCGCCAATTCCCGATGCTCCATGCCTCGAACAGCCGCTCGACGCTCAGGGTCTGAACAGAGCGCCTGACTGACTGAAGGCAAAAGGTCATCCAGCATGAAATCGCATTTCCCGCCACTGATGAGCCGGTGCAAGAACAGCCCGGCGCCGGCGCTTCCTGTCCCATAGTCGCAGCACAAGCGCGCCAGCGAATCGCCGGGGAAGCCGATGCCATTGTGTTCCACCTGAAACAGCATGAGACCCTCCGCTACCTTGGAAGCGCTTGTCAGGTACCGGTCGCCGCCGAGAAACGTGTGGCAGTCCAGCAAAAATTCGCCGGTCCCCGAAAGCCCCATGAATTTGCCGGGCAGCACAGCATGTTTGCGGTCGTTATCGACGAAAATCTTTTCGATGATGTTGAGATACCGCTGTTCCTTCACGACTGCGTAGTACCGCAATACCGCCTGACCTATGCCCGCGCTTCCGAAACGCCAATATGGATACAGCGGGGACGCTGCCCCGCTCTGGGACGGCCACGAGTATCCGCCATCCCTGGTTTCAACCGCGTGATTCAGGTCGAAGTCGAGTGCTCGTTGCCCCGCCTCCAGAAAACGGCGGTCATCGGTGGCCTGGTACAGGTAGAGCAGGAAGAGTGCAATGCCGCTGGAACCATGGGCCAACCCCAGCCGTGTCTCGTCCGTTGCCGGCCAGCAATACCCGCGCGGGTCACTTCCGGCGGTTGCCAGGATGGTCTTGCCCGCCTGAACAGCTTTCTCAAGATAGATTTCTTTCCGGGTCCCAAGAAAGAACCGGAGGCAGGCCATGCCCCAGCCGGCAGTTCCATAGAAAAGGTCCGCAGTCCGCCGCAGCAGCTTGTGATTGAAGGTCAGGCGGAGCAACTTTTCTGCCTCGTCCGCTGCGCCCGCCTCAAGCAGCCCCCAGGCAATTCCTGAAAGACCCACATACAGCCCCGCCGGATAGCTTTCCGCGTTGGGCTTCTGCCCCAATATCCAATCGATAACTCGTCCCGGACACGTTCCTCTTATCTTGTGAATGGCATAACCCACGCCTGCGGCTCCAAAGGCCAGGCTCAGCGGGTTCGTGGTGAAGAGTCTTGGATCCGCCGGAAACAGCCTGTCTGTCCGGTTAAAAGTGGCGGCGTTTTCAACATGATCGAGAATGCCGTCCACAATGGCGCTGTAATCGTGGACCGGGCGGCTGTCCGGTCCGCCGGGCGGCTGCCCGTCATCACGTTTCAGTACCTCAACCATGCTCTCTGGTTCCGGCCGCTGAGTTGGATCAGGATCCAGCAATCTCAGAATCGCGTTGCTCAAGTCCTGCGGCAGGCCCGCTTCCCGTTGCAGGATGCCGAGAATTTCTACCCTGACCTCGGGCTTCAGATGGAAGAGCGGCGTGATGGGAAACAGGTAGGAGAGCAGCACAGCCCCAACCGAGTAAAAATCATCCTCGAACCTGGCGGGCAAGCCGGAAAGCCGGCGGGGAGAGACAAAACCCGGTGTGTAGAGCGCGCCCGGCCGGTCAATTCCCGGCTGATAGGCTCCTTCGAAGTCGATCAGTTTCAGCTCCATCGTGTCCGGAGAAACCATGAGGTTCCCCGGCGAGAGGTCGGAGAAAACGATGTTGCGGCGGTGCAGTGTCTCCACGATGTGCATGAGCTGCCGCAACAGCGAGCGGACCGTATCTGACCATTTCTGGCGGTCCCGCTCTGTCGGCCGGGTTCGGAGCATCACGTTGTTCGCCGCCGAGTGAGCGCTCAGCGTCACGCCCTCGACGTAATCTTCCACCAGAAACCAATGTTCCCATTCCTGGAACAAGTCCAGCGGCTCGGGCGCAATGCCGGTATCGGCCACAAGACCAAGCAGCCGGTGCTCTTTCTTGAGGTTCTCTACCGCATTCATGCCGAGATGGTCCTCGTTCACATGAGGGCGCGCCTCTTTAATCACAACGGTGCGGCCTGTGCCTGTATCGGCTGCCAGGTAAACTCCTCCGGCGTTGGAGAAACTCAGCGCTTGCCGGATTCTGTACCGTCCGCCCTTGAGTTCACCGGCGGTCTCCACCTTTGTCTCCTGGTCCGCCGGTATGGGCGATTCCGCCCAGGGCGGCGTCACCGGATATGCGCGGCGCTGATCGGGCACCTCGATGCCATCGGGTCCAACCAGCACCGGAATCTTTTCCCCGCTGACATCAAGGACCTGACGCAACCGCATGCCTCCAAAGCGATAGTAGACCGTGCTGCTGTCTCGATAGCGATGGTCGGACAGGATATAGGGGCCGGAAAACCCTCTGGTCTTCTGATAAAGCTCTTCAATCACCTCCAGAAATACCTGCGAATTCGCCGGGTAAATGGTCATGAATTTTCCGGAGCCGCCGCGGGACCAGTTCTTGCTGTTGAGGAGCAGCAGAACGGAACTATCCAGCGCAAACTTGAAGCTCACGTCATTCCGGCGGAAAAGGACCTGCGCCACTTGCTTGAGCACCTCGGGCGCGTCTCTGTGGCATGCAGAGACGTGGATCTTCCATCCTTGCAGAGGCAGCGCATACCCTGGTGAACCGCAGTAGTACCAGATGCCGTGCCGCCTGATCTCCCATTCCGGCGGAAGCCCGGCATGGACGGAATCGTAAAATTCAGACTGGCACGGCGCGTATTTCTCGAAGCTTTCGCAGTAAATGGGATCCAGCAGCCGGTAAAGGGGATTTGCTCTGCTTGGCATCTTCGGTCCTCTTGCCCGCGACTTACGTCGGCCCGGGCAGCTTCCAGTTGGCCTCTTGGCAGACTTCCTTATTCCATCTCGAACATCGGTGACTCGGTCAACGGGTTCTGGGTGGGACAGACTCCGCTGGCGCTGCTCATCAAAGCTTCTCCCATATCTATCCTTTCAGAACCACCGTCGAGTCTTTGAAGCTGCAAGATGTGAACCATCATCGCTCTCCTGATTTTTCATTGTTTAGTAACAGCCGCCCCTGACTTAAGCAAGAAAGCTGCCAACTTTCTTTGGGCGCCCGCCTCGCCTCGCGGCTTTAGCTTCAAAAAAGCGATATATGACTTGCGCTTCAGAGACTTACAGCCATGCTGATCGAAGCGCGCAGTGACAATCTGCGGCCCGCAATGTCCAGCCGCCACCGGTTGCCCGGGCTCTCGGGTGTCCAGCGGTGGAAAGGCCTGTCCGCTCGCGGACAACTCTCGCCTGGATTACCTCCCGCTGCCTCGCAGCCGTAAAGTGTCCACTGGTGGACACCCTTGTCCATGGATGGACAGTTCGTACCCGAAAATCAGCCGGGAACCCAGGCAATTTGCGCCAAATCAGCGTCTCATCTGGAGATTAAATTGCTATGATGACCAGGCATATCTTCATTATTTGCAGTCACATCTGTGGTCGGTGGCGCCTGGCGAGTGAGCGATTGCAGAGCGCAGGATGGTTGATGCGCTTCCGCAAATGGATTCTTAGTGAGGATTTTTTTTCAGGATTTGCGCTATTGCATACGGGCGTTGCGCAGGAGCCCGGGGTTCACCTGGGTCTCGGTGACTACCCTGGCCATTGGCATCGCCGCGATGACTTGTATCTTTGCGGTTTTCGACGCTGTCCTATTGCGCCCCCTGCCCTACGGCCATCAGCGCCAACTGCTCATACTTCACTGGCTCGGTCACTCCCGCCAACCGACCATTGACATCAGCGCACCTGCCTTTTTCCTGGTAAAGAGCCGGGCGCATTCTTTCACGTCTGTTTCCGCCGTATATCCATTTGATAACGGAGTGAACCTGTCCGGTATCGGCTCACCTGTCTATGTAAAGGCTCTGCGCGTCTCATCGGCTTTCTTCCAGACCCTGGAAGCAAAACCCGCCCTGGGACGGGACTTCCATTCCGATGAAGACTTGCCTGGTGCGCCCCGTCTGGTTGTGATAAGTCACCGCCTTTGGACCCAGGTCTTCGCCGGGAAGCCAATGGTCCTCGGTCACACACTGGATATTAATAATGAGAAGTACACGGTGATCGGAATCATGCCTCGGGAATTCCGCTCCTTTCCCGACGCCGACCTGTGGATGCCGCTTCAACTCAGCCCGTTAACAGCGGACCCTGGCAACAACTATCGCGTGATTGCGAGACTCAAGTCCGGCGTGAGCGAGCAGCAGGCCACCGATGAACTGAAATCCCTGTCCGCCCAGTACGGGCTCTTGCATCCATCCAGCATCGGAAATCACTCCGGTACCCTCATTTTGGAGCCCCTGCATCGGTTTCTTGTGGGACATCTGCGTTACCGGCTCGCCATATTGCTGGGAGCGGTCATCTTTCTCCTGCTGGTCGCTTACACCAATCTCGCAGCCGTGCTCGGCGTCAGGGCGATAACCAGAGCGCACGAAATTGCGGTCCGTCTCGCCCTTGGCTCCAGCAGGACGCGTCTTCTTCGCATTTTCATCATTGAAAGCCTGCTGCTGGCGATGTTGGGAGGAATCATTGGTATCGTGCTTGCCAAGGAAGCTCTCCCCATGGTTTTGTCCCTGGCGCCACCTGAGATTCCATCCATTACAACCATCCGGATCAGCTGGAACGTGCTATCTCTGGTCGCGCTTACGCTGTCAGTGGGCTGTGTGATTTTCAGCCTGGTTCCCGCCCCAAGGATTTTGCGGATCGACCTGAACGGCACTTTACGGCAGGCCCCCATTGCCGTCACCCCCGGCGCTGGATTGAGGGCCGCCGTGAGCGTATTGGTTTCGTCGCAGGTTGCCCTTACATTTGTTCTCATTTCAGGCTCGGCGTTGTTTCTGATCGCGTTTCTCAAGCTGCATTCCATACCTCCGGGCTTCAACCCGGATCATGTGACAGTAGTCCAGGTTTCGCTTGCCTCAGAGCGCTACCAGACAACCGGCTCTACGGTCAGGCTTCTGGACAATGTCCTGCAGCGGCTGGACGGCTTTGCGGATGTGGAAGCTGCAGCGAGCGTGAACGGCCTGCCTTTGGAATCGGGCCTCAATCTCCCGGTCCGACCTGCTGACTCCGCCGGCTCCATTGTGCATGCCGCCAAGTATCAAATCGTGAGCCCTGCCTACTTTAGAGCCATGGGTATCGGGATGCTTGAAGGCAGAACCTTCGCCAACGGCGATGACCACGTGAGTACGCCCGTAGCCATCATCAACGAATCGCTGGCCCGCCTCTGGTGGCCCGGCCAATCTCCCATCGGAAGGTCGCTGAGGGCCGGCGAAGAGCTGGGCACCGAACTGACGGACAGTTACCGGGAAATCGTAGGCGTCTCATCTGACATCCATGAAGACGGGCTGGAGCGTCCGGCGCCCCCGACAATCTTTGTTCCCACGGCTCAGGTTCCTGATGGGATTACCGCATTCGCCAACAAGCTGTTCCTGGTCTCCCTGGTGGTGCGGGCCAGAACTAGGTCCGGCACTGCGGGGAATGTAAGGAACGTACTCGCGTCTGCCAATTCGGACCTGCCGGTAGCATCCGTTCGGACGCTGCAGGAGGTAGTGGATCAATCACTGGTATATCCCCGGTTCTATTCAATCATGACCGTGACTTTCGCGGGATTCGCTCTTCTGCTGACGACCATCGGTCTTTATGGGCTGATGAGCTATCAGACTGGCCAAAGGGTCCGGGAGATCGGCATCCGCATAGCTGTTGGCGCGCGAAGGTGGGAAATAGTCTCCATTATCGTCGGTCAGGCGGTGAAAATTACCATTTTGGGAATCGTTCCCGGAATCGTAACAGTATTTCTGGTTGCTCGCTTCCTTCAAACTATGCTTTATAATGTGGCGGTTTCTATTGAGCCAATTGTCGCTGCCGTGGTCTGTCTGATCGGGCTGGTTGCGGTTTTGACCAGCTTGCTGGTTGCTTTTGATGCCGCTTCGATAGAACCCATGGCAGCGCTGCGTAATGAGTAGGCTCAGACGCGGCTTGCCCCTCGTGCAGTTCGATAAAAGCACAAAGCCAGTACAGGTTGCCTGAATGGACTCATCTCCTCTTGCCGAGGCAATGCTATGGTCCGATCCGAAGAAAAATATCGCATCCTCATAGCAGACGACCAGTCAGCGGTGATTGACGCCCTCAAACTGCTCCTCCAGGCTGAAGGCTTTGAGGTAGATTCCGCCCGTTCCCCCCAGGTAGTGCTGGAATCCATCAATTTGCGGGAATATGATGTCCTTCTTCTTGACTTGAACTACGCTCGTGATACAACCTCGGGCGGAGAAGGGCTGGAACTGCTTCAACGCATCAGGGAAAGTGACAGCCATCTGCCGCAGATAGTCATGACTGCCTGGGCCACAATAGAGCTTGCAGTGGAGGCGGTACGTTCTGGCGCCCGCGATTTCATTCAAAAACCCTGGGATGATGAACGCCTTGTTCTGACTCTTCGGACCCATGCCGAACTCCACCGCTCCCTCCGGCGGGGACAGCGTCTGGAAGCCGCCAATGTTCTCTTGCGCCTCCAGAAACATCCGACATTCATTGCCGACGCGCCGTCCATGCAGCCGGTCATTGAGGCCATCTCCCAGGTTGGTCCGTCAGATGCCAATGTGCTCATCACCGGTGAGCATGGCACCGGGAAAGAAGTCGTCGCGCAGATGCTGCATGCGGTGTCGCTCCGTTCCAGCAAACCCTTGATCGCAGTCAACACAGGAGGGTTGCCGGAAGGCACCTTTGAGAGCGAATTGTTCGGCCACGTAAAGGGAGCATTCACTGACGCCAGTGCGGACCGCATTGGCCGTTTCGAAATGGCCGAAGGAGGCACGCTCTTTCTCGATGAGATCGCCAACGTCCCCCTTCGCCAGCAAGCCAAGCTGCTGCGCGTTCTGGAAACGGGAGAGATGGAACGTGTCGGCTCCTCCAGGAGCCGCAGGATTGATGTGCGCCTGATGTCTGCGACCAACGCCAATCTCGTGGCTGAGTGCGCCGCCGGCAATTTTCGCGAGGACCTCCTGTTCCGCCTGAATACCGTTGAAATCCACCTGCCCCCTTTGCGCGAACGGCTTGAGGACATTACTTCCCTCGCGGCCCATTTTCTTTCCAGATACACCTCGCGTTACGGCAAGCAGATCCGCGGCTTTTCTCCTGAGGCAATCGAGAGGCTTCGAGAATACAACTGGCCCGGCAACGTTCGCGAGCTTGACCACACGATCGAGAGGGCCGTCATCATGTGCCGTGATGACACCGTCCAGGTAAGCAACCTGGGGCTCAACTCTTCAAATCGCTCCCGCTCAGTCAATCTGTCGGACATGAGTTTGGAAGAAGCTGAAGCCCTCCTGATCACCAAGGCCCTGGCCCGGTACAACGGAAATGTAAGCCAGGCCGCGGAAGTACTCGGGCTGAGCCGGGGGACTTTTTATCGTCGGATGGAAAAATACGGTCTCTATGTACCCGAACCCAGCCGGAAAGAGAAGCGGTAGACGCAGGCGGCGGCAGGCGCTTCCCTTTGAAGCCCGGCTCATGCTTTCTATTCTGTTCACCGGGTTTCCCGCAACCGTGGCATGCCTTGTTCTGCTTTGGAGCCACTCCTACTCTCTTGACCACAAACTGGAAGGGACCGTGTTGCTGGTTTGTGTCTGGGTGGGCCTGGCTGTTTCCGCCCGGGACAAGGTGGTCTATTCCCTCCGCGTGGTCTCCAATCTGATTACCGCGCTGAAAGAGGAAGACTTCTCCTTCCACGCGATCACGGCGGTTCAAGGCGACGCACTCGGCGATCTGGCCATAGAGATCAATCAGCTTGCCCGCGCTCTTGAAGACGAGCGGCTCGCAACCCTTGAGGCCGCCAATCTTCTTCGCAAAGTCATGACGGAAGCCGGCGCAGTCGTCTTTGTTTTTTCGCCCGATGGGCGAATACGTCTTGTCAATCGCGCCGGAGCCGATTACCTCGGCTTACGGGAACATCATGTCCTCAACCGCACCGCCGCCGAATTGAACATTACAAATCTGTTTGACGGTCCGCCCTCCGAGACCATTTCCCGTCCTTCTTCCGGAATCCAGAGGCGCTGGATCGTGCGACGAACTCACTTTCGCCAGCATGGCGTCCCGCATCGCCTCGTCATACTTTCGGAAGCGTCGGAAGCCCTGCGATCGGAAGAACGCATAGCCTGGCAGCGCATCATCCGAGTGCTGGGCCATGAGATCAACAATTCTCTCGCGCCGATCAGGTCCATCGCCCACACCCTTTCCCGCATGACGTCCGCCAGGGCGCTGCCTCCCGAAACTGTTGACAACCTCCGTCACGGGCTCGACGTGATTGCGGACCGCGCTGACTCGCTCAGCCGTTTTCTCAAGAGTTACACGCGCCTAGCCAAGCTGCCCGCCCCGGCAAGGCGGGCCACGGACTTGCGCGCGGTCATCGAGCGGGTGGCGCGTCTTGAGTCGAGGCTGCCCGTCGCCATTACCGCCAGCCCTGATGCCTGCGTGTTCGTCGATCCCGATCAACTGGAGCAGGCGTTGATCAACCTCATCCAGAACGCAGTGGAATCAGTCCTTCTGAAGGGTGTTGCTGCGGCCGATGCGGTGGCCGTCTCATGGACCGTAAAGCTCACAGATCTGCATGTGTGGATCCTCGACCGCGGGGTTGGACTCTCCGATACTGACAATTTGTTTGTTCCCTTCTTTACCACCAAGGAGAAGGGATCAGGCATCGGTCTGCTGTTGAGCCGCCAGATCACCGAAGCCCATGGCGGCCATCTCAGGATTGAAAACCGCATGGATGGCGGTGGATGTGAAGTGGAAATTAGGATCCCCGCATGTGTGATCTCTCTGGACCGCGGCGAACAGCAGGATTCATTCCAGGCGCTGGGCTCATCCTGAACTCTGCAGCGCGTCCTGCTACCCTGTAAACTTCGGCCTTCTCTTGGAAGGCGTCTCTTTGGGATCTCTTCGCTGTACCGCGCAGGTACAGGACTCCTTCCCTCCCTGGTACAGGAAAACCTTCCCTCACAAAAACTTCAATCGGACAGTTGTTTTGGGCCTGAAATTGGTTTCTCCTGCTTGCTGACGCGGAGCAATTAGAGAGAGGTCAACCCACCGCCACAGCGTGAACGACTGAACTGGCGCTCATTAACCACCCTCGCAACCCCTGGAGCAGCTCATGTCGCAAGAAATTGATCATGGAATTAAGTGGGATCTCGGGACGTATCGCCAGAATATCCCCTACCTGGGTCGTTATCTTTCTACCCTTTTATCAAGTCTTGGAAGGTCTGAACGGCGCGTAGCGATCGCCCGGTATGTTGAAGGGCTGCTTTTGCCCGGGCGCCGCAAGTTTATCCGTCCCCTGGCAGAACGCCTCAACGTGGATCCGCAGAGCCTTCAGCAGGCGGTTGCTCACAGTCCCTGGGACGATCAGCAGGTCTGGTCCACCATCCGCTGCCAGGTCATTCCGCTTCTGGAGCCGCTTCATTTTTCCGTCTTGCATGAGCGGGCATGGATACGCCAGGGTGAATCCAGCGTCGGCGTCTCCAACCAGCGCTGTGGGGCCAACGGCAAGAAAGCCCGCTGCCAGGTCTCCATTGAAGTGCTGCTCAGCGATGGCGTTATTGCCGCGCCCGCTGCGGGACGCCTCTATCTTCCTGAAACATGGACAGCTGACAACAGCCGGCGTGAAGTCGCCGATATACCGGACCATGTGAGCTTTGCAAGCAAGCCTGCCCTGGCCATTGAACTTCTCAAGGAAATCTCCCGTGACGGCCTCAATCCCGGAGTCGTGCTGGCGGACAGTGTATACGGCAACGACCAGGATTTCCGCTCGGCCCTGATCCGCCTCGGCCTGGAGTTCTTTGCAGAGATCGATCCCGCCGCCAACATGGCGTGGGATTTCAATGCAACCTCACCCAGAGACATCTCCGGGATGCAACCCGGCCCCTTTCCGCTGGAAAGCATCATTCAAAGTATCGATGGTTCGGAATGGAAACATTGCACCTGGGTGACCGCGGACGGCATGCCGCGCCATACCCGTCTGGCGATCCGCGAAGTCTTTCTGGATTCCACCTATCGAATTCAGGGTCAGTTGCAGAAGCTCTGGCTCATCGCCGACTGGCCTGCGGACCATGCCAAACCGTACCGTGTATTTATCGGCCACTTTCACAAGCGACCGAGCGAAATCAAGTGCCTGCGCCTCAGCCGCCATCGCGCTGGCCTGGACCACTATCAGCGGTGCTTCGAGGGCGATCTCGACCTGACGTGCTACCAGGGCCGCTCATGGAAAGGCTTCCACCACCACCTGGTGCTCTCGGCGGCCGCTTATCTCTTTGTGCTGATCGTCGGACTACGCAGTCGTCGCGGCTTCTGGCCTGACCTGGTCGGCAATACACCTCTTGATCCCGCGCTGGCTGCTGAAGCAGCGAGACTGGCGTCCGTGTTGTTCCGCTGTGGGAGTACGCCGAATGACGTTCCTCCGCTGATCACGGATGACCCGATCAAACGCCGCACCGCCGTCAACGGATATGCAAAGGCTGCCACGCAGCTGTAACGCAAGAATGCAAGGGAACCGCCATGAATAATGACGCTTCACTGAGAACGATCGTAGAAAAATCGGCATTCCTGTACGAACGCGCTACTCGTCGTTTTGTGGCGGAAGCTCCCGGCGAAGCCGGTCTGCAGATTGCACGGGATCGCCTGGCGGCATGGCGCGAACAGGCGGCCCGGGGAGAAGAGCCTTATTTTGAGAAGCGGCTGTCCTGGGACGGGCTGGACCTTGCAAGCGCGGAACGGCTCTCCGGAGAAGTTCGCCTCCACGAGTCTGAGCCTCTTCCCGGCTGGGCCGGTTATCTGGCCGCGATATTAGCCGGCAGCTCCAGCTTGCGGTCTGCTTCTCCTGTACAGCTTGAGCAGACTTTTTCCCGGTTGCCTTATCTGTCTACGTCTGATCCTGTCCCCTTCGAGCACGTTCTTGTTCCATTTGTCGAGCATGCAAGTGAACGGCTGCAAAACGAGGCAGGGGCCCGGTGGGCGCTGCTCTCCCCTGATGCGCAGGCCAGGCTGCAACGCCATCTCTTGAAGACTCTCTCCTGGATTGCGGGCGAGACTTTGAATCTGGAATTCTCAATCTGGCGCGCCATGCCGGAGCGTGAGTTCCTTCCCCCTGCCAATGGCCTCAATCCCGGTCGTCGGCTGTACAGCGGTTTTGTGAGAAAAATGTGGGCAGACGGGCTTATTCGCCTCTGCAATGACTACCCGGTTCTCGCCAGGTTCATGGCTCGAACCAGTGAGCTTTGGGTCTCATGTTTTGCCTCCTTTCTCAGCCATTTGACGGAAGATCTGCCGGAACTGGAAGAGCTGTTCAACGATGGAAAACCGCTCGGGAGAATAGAAAAGGTCGAGCCAGGGTTGTCGGACCGCCACAGTCTCGGGAAAACCGTTCTGGAGATAACATTCCAGGCGGGTCCTGTTTGCTTCTACAAGCCGAGAAACTGCAAATCTGAAAGCGACTACAACGCCGTGGTGGAATGGTTGAACCGCCATGGTTCTCCGCTGCAGTTCCGTACCTACAGGCTCCTCCAGCGAAATAACCACGGCTGGGCGGAAAAGGTCTGGGACCGTCCCTGCGTCAATGAAGATGAGTTGCGGCGCTACTTTCAGCGTTCAGGGATGCTGCTGGCTTTGCTGTACGCCCTTCAGGCCAGTGATTGCAACTATGAAAACATTGTCCCGCAAGGTGAGTATCCGGTCCTGATCGATACGGAAACCATTCTCCAGCCCCGGCCGCGCTTGTTCGACACGAATACCTGGGGCGCCATGGAAGAGGCGAATCGGGCCGTCTCTTACGATTCCGTATTCCGCCTCAGTTTTCTTCCCAGATGGATCGCCCGGCCCGACGGCGACAAAATGGACATGAGCGGCTTCGGGCCCTCCATGGGGCGCGGATATGTCAAAAAGAAGTCCTGGATCAACATCAATTCCGACGAGATGACCCTTGCCTGGGAACGGGCCCTTCTGGTCGGTAACGTGCGCGGAGTCCGCCTGGGCGATCAACTGGTAAACGCCTCCGACTACATGGAGGAGATCATCTCCGGCTTTGAGCAGATGTATCGCCTCCTGATCAAGGTCCGTGGGGACCTCTGGTCGGCAGGGGGGCCGCTGAGCGGGATGCGCGGGTTTGGCACGCGCTTCATATTCCGGAACACCTTCACTTACTCCGGTGTCCTGAACAACTGCCTGTCTCCACTTAAGCTGCGCGACGGCATGGATACAAGCATTTGTGTGGACGTCCTTGCCCGCCGCTTTGCCCACTCTGCCGAAGATAAGCCGCTGGTATGGCCGGCCATGGCTGCGGAGCACGCCTCGCTTCTTGACCTTGATATTCCAAGATTTGAAGCACCGACCGATTCTGACGCGCTGCAGATCGGCCCCGGGCAGTTCATTGATGGCTATTTCATGGAACCCGGCATTTCCATCCTCAAGGCGAAGTTCGACGGGCTTTCCGAGGAGGACCTCGACCTCCAGACGCGCTACATTCGATGCGCCTTTGCCTGTTTCAATAGCTCTCAATGTTCAGTAGAAACCCCGGTCGAGGCCGACCTTGCCGACGATGATGCCGCCGATGTCGAGGTTTTCTCCGCGCAGGCCCTCTCCATTGCGCGGCAAATCAGGGAGAAATCAATTCGCACCTCCGACGGCACCACCAGCTGGATCAGCCAGGTCTACAACATGGATTCGCAGTTCTGGCAGCTTCAGCCCATGGGCCTTTACTTCTACGACGGCGTCTGCGGCATTGCTCTTTTT
>DATIWA010000681.1:0-7584 GCA_035465515.1 Candidatus Limnocylindrales bacterium
TTTGCTCATACGTCAGGAAATCGTCCCATTCGGAGTTGTCCTGGGCCGAGGTGATGCCGGACTGTGCGGCGTCCTGCAACGCCAGTTCGATGGCGCGCCTGCGCTGTGCCGCTGTAGGCGGAGGTATCTTGGAGAAGACCAGTTCCATGGCGGTCTCACGCAGGATCCCGGTGGGCTCGCCTTTTTCGTCGCGGTCAATTTTGCCGCCGTGTGGGTCCGGTGTCTGCGCGGTGATCCCCGCCGCCTTGAGCGCGGCGCTGTTCGCAACCGCAATGTGGCCGTCCACGCGATTGAAGATTGCGGGGTGGTCGTCGGACACTGCATCTATGTCCTGGCGCGTAGGCGTCTTCTGTTCGGCCCAGAGCGTGTGGTCCCATCCGCGGCCGGTGATCCACTCGCCCTGGGCGGCGGTTTTGGCGCGCGCGGCAACGCGCTGCTTCATCTCATCCAGGGATTTTGTGCCGATCAGGTTAACGTTCAGCTTTTCAAAGCCCGCGCTGGAAAGGTGCGTGTGCGCGTCATTGAATCCCGGCATCACGAAGTGGCCGCCCAGATCGATGACCGCGGTCGCCGGCCCTTTGAGTTTTTCCACCTGGGCATTGGAGCCGGCGGCAATGACTTTTCCGCCGCTCACGGCAAGGGCTTGCGTCCTATGCGAAGCTGCGGCTGCCGTGGGGCGGCCGGTTGTGCCGGGATAAATATCGCCATTGATGAAAATTACGTCTGCTGTGGTCTGTTTTTGTGCGCCTGAGATTCCAGTCATTGTGAGTCCGAAGAACAGCACAAGGAAAATTTTCATTCATGCACTCCGGTAAGAGCTAAGACTGCAAGGAGAATCCGTTTCAATCCTAAATCACGGTTGCTGCAATCAAACCATTCGCGCATGGTGTGGGCGCCTCCGCCGTCCCCGCCGGAGCCAATGGTGGTGGCTTGCTTGCCCAGGGCAAGAGGGATGTTGGCGTCGGTGGAGGCCAGCCGCGGAATGGACTTGATGCGCAGGTGCGAGTCCACAGCGCGAATGACCTGCAAAATACGCGCATTCCCGGGAAGTTCGGCTGCCGGCCGGTCTCCGATGGATTCAATTGCGAACCGAACCCCCGGCTCGCCGGCGCGATACGCGAGCGGGACCTCGCTCCAGGCTTCGTTGATGCATTCCCGCAGCCTTTCCTCGAGGCGCTGGAGTTCTTCCCCCGAAGCGGAACGCAAGTCCACCCGGGCCGTGGCCGACTCCGGAATTGAATTGACCGATGTGCCCCCGTGGATTACACCGACATTAAAGGTGGTGCGCGGGGAATCCGGCACCGTGCCCTCGCTGAACCGGGCCAGAGCGCGCGCCAGCAGAACAATGGGGTTCGGTACCCCGAAGTCGCTCCAGGAATGTCCGCCGGGCCCGCGAAAAGAAATTTCAAAGCGGCGGCTGCCCAGGGCCTGGGTGACGTACGTATCGGTGCCCGCCCCGTCCACCACCAGCAAGGTCTGAATCACGTCCTGCCATGGAGCGGACGAGAAGATGTGCCGCATGCCGCGAAGGTTCCCTTCGCCTTCTTCGCCTACGTTGCCGATGAAAACGACATTGCCTTTGAGGCGCATCTGGGAACGCTTCAAGGCCGAGGCAACCGCCAGGAGCGCGACCACCCCGGCAGCGTTGTCGCTGATCCCCGGGCCAAATAGCAGATTGCCTTGCTCGCGGGTGTCAAGACGGGTGCCGTCGGGAAAAACTGTATCCAGGTGGGCGCTGATGCCCAGCAACGGCCCGGAACCGGGAACTTGAAGCAGACCAAACACGTTGCCCAGTTCATCGGCATGGACGTCTTCCAGCTCCAGCGCCGTAAACTTCTCCAGCAGCCACTGGCTCCGCGATGATTCGCCGAAGGGAGGTGCGGGAATTTCAGTGAGTTCGCGCTGCCAGCGGCGGAATTCCATCTCCTGGTTATGGAGGTACAGGAAGGCAGAATGCACCACACGCATCTCCGCCAGGCGAAGAATTTCCTGCTGGGGAGACGCCGGTGAAGCTTCAGAAGCTATGGGGCGGCTGGGCATGGGCCGTTCCAATACTATAACGTGGCTCAGCCCGGGAAAAGGAAAGCGGCCGTACAAGGACCGGCCGCTCCGAAATCACAAACAGCAGTCAATTATTTGCTGGGTGCGGCTGTCGAGGCGGTTGATCCCTTCTTGGCTTTCTTGTGGGCCTTTTTCGCCTTGTGAGTTTTGGCCATCTTGGTCTTCTTGGCCTTGCTCTTGGCCGGCGCGGTTGTGGCCGGCGTTGAGGCCTGTCCGGCTGTCGCAGCCTGACCGAACGCCAGGGTACCGCCGATTACAACAGTGCAAATCAGTAGGAACAGCTTCTTCATGCTTCTCTCCTTTGTCATAGGGGGAATTTCCCCCCTACATCAAACCTGGGCTCAGGAAAGAAGTTGCTGCCGGAAGTCTAAAAAATTAAGACCCGGTGGTATGAAAAGACTCTGCCCCAGTCCGGCCTTAGGCGGACTTTATCCGTCCCGGTAGTCCGGGGCATGGATTCTGCGGGGATTCTGGTCCGGG
The DNA here is from genome assembly GCA_035465515.1 of Candidatus Limnocylindrales bacterium. Lineage (GTDB taxonomy): Bacteria > Acidobacteriota > Terriglobia > Terriglobales > Acidobacteriaceae > Angelobacter. The sequence continues at coordinate 2,542 of DATIWA010000681.1, forward strand.
CCTTCGCGAAACTGCCTAGTTTCTGGCGGTCACGCTTTGGCAGCAGCCGAGGATTTCTTCGTCGGTAAGGCACCGGTCAGAGGCCTTGGCCCGCTGGAATATGCGGTCCACCAGTTCATCCGAAGCCGGGATTCCCTTACGCTCCAGCCAGAAGATGACGTTTGACTTGCCGCTCATCGGGCCAATCTCAATGATCTGTTCCAGACCAAAATAATGAGCGGGCACACCCGAGTAAACGGTGTTGGCCAGTTCCATGTCGCCTTTTTTGAATGCCTTGATCACTGCCGCGGCATGTACTCCGGTTGCCGTGCGAAAAGCATCTTCGCCCAGCACCGGATAGTTGCGCGGGATGGGCACCCCGGTGGAATCGGAGACCGTCTGGCAATATTCCTTAAGCTGCGTAAGGTCCTGGTCCACCCAGGGAGGAACGCCCATGAGCTTCAGGTTGACCAGCATCTGGTCCATCTGCGTGTTGCCGACGCGCTCCCCTATGCCCAGCGCCGTGCCGTGGACGCAGTCGGCCCCTGCGGCCAGGGCCGCCAGGGAATTGGCAACGGCCAGCCCGCGATCGGAGTGACCATGCCAGTCCACCCGGATCTTCTGCCCGGAAGGCCGCACCACCTCGTGCAGAACGTAACGAACCAGGGCGTGCGCTCCGCTGGGCGTAGCGTGACCAACGGTGTCGCAGATCACAATCGAACTGGCGCCGTAACCGATCGCCGTGCTGTACAGCCTCTTGACCGTCTCCGGATCGCAACGTGAGGTGTCTTCCGTAACGTACATCACCTCAAGACCGAGCGAACGCGCAAAGCTCACTGCCTTTTCGGTGGTCTTGAGCAGGAAATCGTCCGTCCAGTTTTCCGTGTACCGGCGAATGGGACTGGAGCCCAGAAAGCAGGCCACTTCAATGGGAATTCCGGTCCGCTGCGAAATCTCAGCAATGGGACGAATGTCATTCTCATGGGTACGGGCGGCGCAGTTGGCCTTGATCTTCATGCGGCAGCCGGCGATCTCACGCGCCAGGCGCTCCACGTCCGCCACCGCCCTGGGGCCCGCGCCGGGCAATCCAATATCCAGCGAATTGATGCCCAACTCCTCCATCAAATGGAGAATTCTTAATTTTTGCTCGATGGCCGGGTCTTTGACCGAGGGCGATTGAAGGCCGTCACGCAGTGTTTCGTCGTTGAGAAGGACTTGGCCGGCGGGCTTGAATGCGTCACCGGGAACCGCATTCCAGTCGTAGATGAGATGAGAGTGTTTCAATGACACTTTGTAAGGCTCCAGGGGCTCTCAACCACGATTTTACTTTAAAGAGGGCGTCTCCGAAGGTACGATTGTGTGCTTTTCAGCGCGCCACGAACGCGTTTTGTTAGGTTTTTGCTGAACAACAGTTCAATAAATCCGCTCATCTGCTGCTGGAAGGCGGCGCCGTAGCCGTACCACCAGAGCTTTTTCATCCCCGGCATGCGGTCGGAATCAACGTACTTGGGCCAAACCATTTCTTCCAGCCCGAAGCGGCCGTGAGTTCGCCCGATGCCGCTGGCCTTTACGCCGCCATGCGGGGCCTCGCTGATCCCAAAACAGGCCACAACGTCATTGACCATGACGGTACCGGCGTGGATGCGCCGGGCAAGAGCTTCTCCGCGTTTGCGATCGCGCGTCCACACGCTGGCCGCCAGCCCGAATTCCGAATCATTGGCCAGCGTGACCGCTTCATCTTCACTCTTGAAGCTGCGTACGGGCAGCACGGGGCCAAAGGTCTCTTCGCGCATAATGTCCATTTCATGCGTCACGTCCGCAAGGATGGTGGGCGCAAAAAAGTTGGGGCCAAGCTGCGCTGCGGGCTTGCCGCCGGCCAGCAGACGCGCTCCATGGGCGATCGCGTCATCCACGTGCGCCTGGACTATCCGAAGCTGCCTTTCGTGGATCATGGGGCCGATGTCCGTGCTCGCTGCTGTTCCGCTGCCTTGTTGCAGCTTGATGGTCTTGGCCACGCAGGCTTGCAGGAACTTTTCATAAATGGATTCGTGCACATAACAGCGCTCCACGGAGAGGCACGTCTGCCCGGAATTCATAAAGGCGCCCCAGACGGCGGCGCTGGAGACCACATCCACATCGGCATCTTCCAGGACAACCATCGGATCTTTGCCGCCCAACTCGAGCACCACGGGAAGCAGCCGTGCCGCGGCGGCCTGGGCCACCTTCCTGCCCGTGGCGACGCTGCCGGTGAACACCAGCTTGTCAATCTTTGATTGCAGCAGAGCGCTCCCCGCCGGGCCTTCGCCCGTGACCACCTGCACCAGGTCGGGATCAAGACCGGCTTCGCGCAACAGGCGCTGGAGTTCCAGGGAAGAGAATGGCGTGAATTCAGATGGCTTCAGTACCACGGCATTGCCTGTGGCCAGGGCCGTCAAAGTCTGCACGGAAGGCAGGCTGAAGGGGTAGTTCCATGGGCTGATGATGCCGATCACGCCGTACGGTTCGCGCAGAAGGGAACCGCGCTTGAGTTTCATTACGGGATTGGCGTGCGGAACCGATTCAGGCCGCAGGAATTCCGGCGCATTGTTGATGAGATATTGGGCGCCATCCAGCACTACCAGGACCTCGGTAGAGATAGACTCCGCCAGGGGCTTGCCTGCTTCACGCGTGATGACCGCGGCCACGGCGTCCTTCTGGTCGCACAGAAGCCGCTGAAAGCGGCGCAGGATATCCAGCCGCGCGCGGATTGAGGTGGCGGCCCAGCGGGCCTGGGCCGCTCGCGCCCGGGCCACGGCTGCGGCGATCTCCTCGGCGCTGAAAATGGGCACGGTGCCCACAAGTTCCTGGGTCGCGGGATTGCGGACCGTTACTACCGCATGTGCAAGTTCTGCCTGAAGGGCGTTCATGGTTTTCCTCCATATTCTACGCTCACCAGAAACAGGCCGCTGGCCGGCGCCGTGGCGGCGGCAGCCGAGCGGTTACGCAGTTCCAAAATTCGGCCCATGTCCTGGGTTGAAAGGCTCCCTTTCCCGATCATGAGAAAGGTCCCGACCAGATTCCTGACCATGTGGTGCAGGAAGCCGTTGCCGCGGACGGTATAGATGAACTCCTCGCCCTGGCGTTCCCATGCGGAAGAATAAATCGTCCTGATGTTGTTGGGCTCAAGGTCTTCTTTGCGGCGCTCCGGGTCCACGGCGGCGAACGATGTGAAGTCATGCTCTCCCAGCACCACCGGCGCGGCTGCCGCCATCCGGGCTTCGTCCAGCGGATAGGGATGATGGCAGACATAGCGGGCAAGAAAAGGCGGACAGATCTCCTCCCGGTAAATGCGATAGCGATAGGTCTTTGCCGTGGCGGACTTGCGCGCGTGGAATTCAGGCGCAACCTCTTCCACTTGAAGAATGCGGATGGCTTCCGGCAGCAGATCATTCAATGCCTTCCGGAGATTGGCGGTTGGAATGGGTGATGCAATCTGCACTGTGGCCACCTGGGCAAGCGCATGCACGCCGGCGTCGGTGCGTCCCGACCCTTGCGGCAGAGTCTTTTCGCCGGTCAAGTGTTCGATTGCGGACACCAGCGCGCCCTGGATGGTGGCGCGGCCCGGCTGCACCTGCCATCCCGCGAAATCGTGGCCGTCATAAGCCAGCGTCAGCTTGAAATTGCGTTCCATACTCTGCTGCACAACACTTTTTAACGCCCGTGGACGTTATTGAGCCGATATACTATCGGGTTTCCGGCGCTTACAACGTTTTATCCATGCGCTCGCGGGAACCAGAAGCAAGGCTCCTGCGTATTTCAGGTGACAGAAGCAGGGAACCCGAGTCTCTATAACTTACGCGAACAACAGTCAAAGTTGGGAGAAGAAGAATGTCCGTGGCTTTAATCCGCAGTAATAGTGTGAGAAAGCTGGTTGCCGTGGTGTGCCTGCTGACTTTTACCGCCGCCGCCCAGCAGGGCGGCAATGTGGTGGCATTGCAGGCGGCCGGCGCCCAGCAGGCCGGCGATGCGCCCCCGCAACCGCCGTCCGCTTCAACCGGGCAGCAAACAGCGGGACAGCCGGGAGCACAGACGCCCAGCGCGCCCGAACCGAAAAGTTTAACGTTGCCACCGAGCATGGACTTCTCCAAACCGGCGCCTCTGCTGCCGAATCCCTTTGCCCGTTATATTCCGCGGAGCGTGCCCCAGAATTCATTTACCAACGGTCCCAAAATCGAGAGCCTGATTCAAAACGGCAAGCTGATGCTCTCCCTGGATGACGCCATTTCGATCGCGCTCGCCGACAACCTGGACATTGCAATTTTCCGCTACAACCTGTCGATCGCCGGCACGGACATCCTCCGGACCAAGGCGGGTAACCTGCCGCTGGGCACGGCGTCCGGTGTGGTCCAGAATACCCCCGGAGGCGGCGTGGGCGGCATCGGAGGCGGCGTGAGCGGCACCGGCGCCGGCGGAACCACGGCGGGAGCAGGAGGCGCGGGTGCGGGCGCGGCGGGAATTGTCTCCACCACCAGCGGAGCAGGCCCCGGGGCGCCGAACTATGATCCGGTCCTGAATGCGACCTTCCAGATCGAACACTCTACTTCGCCGGTTGCCAATCCGTTTATTTTCGGCGGTGTCCCGATTTTGCAGCAGAATACCGGAAATGCAAACTTCTCCTATATTCAGGGATTTTCTCCCGGTACGAATCTGGTCGTGACCTTCGCCAACTCCCGCCAAACCACCAATTCGGCTTTCAGCACATTCAATCCTGGTCTGAATGGGAGTTTCCGCGCAACCGTAACGCAGCACCTGTTGCAGGGATTCGGACGGAAAATCAACATGCGTTTCATCCGCCAGGCGAAGAACAACCAGCGGATTACGGAACAGGGCTTCAGGAACCAGGTGATTTCCACCGTCAGCCAGATCCAGACCATCTATTGGAACCTGGTCAACGCCTACGAGGACGTGAAAGTGAAGGAACGTTCCCTGGCACTGGCGCAGAAAACGCTTTCCGACAACCAGAAGCAGGTGCAGATCGGGACCCTTGCGCCTCTGGATGTGGTCCGCGCGCAGAGCCAGGTGGCG
>DATIWA010000682.1:0-6858 GCA_035465515.1 Candidatus Limnocylindrales bacterium
AAGGCCATGACGTCCTGGTAAAGCTGATCTACCGTGACAGGACCGTGGCAACCTGTGTTTTGCCGGAGCGGAGCAACCTTGCGGCCGTTGCGGTCCCTTACAACGGTGGGCCGCTTTCCAAGGGACTTTTCTCGGTCTTGAAGTATGCCCGGCAGGGGGACGCTCCTGCGGTGGACAGTCTGGTGACAATCCAGGCGCCCGGTTTTTCCGCGCTGGAAAAGGAGTTGACGGGGCGGGTACCTGTTGAGCTGCGCCGGCTGGATCAAGCGCTGCCCGCGGCTTCCGGCAACCCGCTGCTGGTTGCAGATCAGGGCTGGGCGATGGGCGGTGTTCTGGCCAAGGTCGCAGCATTGAGCCTGCGGCAAAAATGGGAACAGGAGGATGCGGACGCTGAGTCCGGTTCGCAGACGAACGGAAATATTACGGCCCCCAATGCCGGGGAAGAATTCGACCTGACATGGCCGGCCGAGGTCCTGCGCAAAAGACGGGTTGAGACAATGATTACGATGAGGCAAGCACAATGGACCTGAGTTTCACTGCGATTATAGTCATCGCGTTCCTGGGCTTGTGGTTGCTGGCCTCTGCCGGGGTCCAGGTTTCACTTTTGTACGCGAAGGCTGCCCCCCGAACAAAGCCTCCGGCCCGATGGAAAAGTTGGGACTACTTCGGTCTGCTGCCTCGCTGGACATTCTTTTCCAGGGTCCCCGAATCCGATATGACCGTTTTCTATAGAGACCGCTTGTATGACGGACCGTTAACGCCCTGGCGTCTTGTTGAAATGCCAAAGCGCACTCTCCTCAGAGTCCTTTGGAACCCGGGGAGGCGAAAGAGAAAGGCGCTGGACGACCTCTGCATTGGCCTTGTCAGCCATTTTGCCCGTCAGCTGCGCCGGTCGGCCCAGGCTTCGCCCTGGTCATTTTGGTACCTGGGACTGGCCCAGTACGTTTCGCAGCTTTCCAGGTGCCCGTTGAGCGAGTCCAGGCAGTTCATGATTGTCAGGACCTTTGGAAGCGCCAACAGGAAGCCGGAGATCCTCTTCATTTCGCCCTTGTTTCAGCTCTCCGGCCGCCAGACAACTCAGGAGGTGGCCCATGTTGTGGCCAGTGGAATCGGTGATGCACCTGACCTTGGTACTGGTGCTCATCCGTGTCATTCTTAATTGCGCAGAAACACTTTTCTGCAGTCGGGAATATGCCCCTGCGGGACTCTTTGCCTGGCCGGCGCGGCAGCTTCGGTACCGATGGACTGCGGCGGGGCCTCTATCGGGCGTTCTGAATGCCGGGCTCCAGCATCCTCGCTACCTCTTCCTGGTAATGCTGCAGCTGGGGTGCGCGCTGGCCCTTCTGCTCCCGATGACGCAGGCAGTTGCCATGCCGCTGCTGGTGGTTGTGGTTGCCGTTGAGCTGCTTTCCCCCATACGCAACGGCGCTTTTGGCATGGAAGGCTCAGATCAGATGCTGCTGGTTCTGCTGGTTGCGGTTACGCTCTCGCAGGCGACCGCGGATCCACTGGCCCGTGCCGCCGTGGTCTGGTTTATTGCACTCCAGGCGCTGCTCGCCTACTTCACCTCCGGCGTTGTCAAACTGCAGACCCGGCCATGGAGAGAGGGAACCGCCATCCGCCTGGTCCTGAACACGCAATCCTATGGCAGCCCGATACTAGCTGGATGGCTGGAAAAAGCGCCAGGACTATCGAAGCTGATGTGCTGGGGGGTAATCCTGTTCGAGTGCGGTTTTCCTTTCATCATTTTGGCTGGACCGCAAACTACGCTGGCCCTTCTTTTATGCGGAGCTTTCTTTCATCTGATGATTGCGGCGACGATGGGTTTAAACGGTTTCTTCTGGAGCTTTGTCGCAACTTATCCTGCCATCTTCCGGCTCTCCCAGGATGTGCACCACCTTATTTATCTGCATCGCATCGGATAGCGGCGAAGACTGCCTGGCGTTCGGCGATCTCGACAAGCAGCCGCGAGTCGCCGGGAGCGCCATGGCAACATGGCTTGCCCCAGGCAGACGACGTCGCGCCAGGTTGAATGCCGCGTGCAAGGCGCAAAAGCAGAACCATTGAGACCTGTGCCGCGAAACGCGGTGCGCCGGCGTGGGATTACCGCGAAGACGGCAGGTGGCGCAATGGCACGATAAGACCTTAAACCGTCTGTCCGTCGCGAACGCCGGGAATGCTCTTGAGGGCCTGGTCTGCCCTGTCGCCATGCTTCTTGATCGCGGCCAGGCTCTGGGCCAGGTCACTGAGCAGGCTTTCCACGGTCCCATCACATGGAGCAATGGTCTGACGAAGGTGGAGCAGAATATCGCCTGCCATGTCGGCGAAGTTGATTACAAACTTCAGGGGGATTTTGATTTCGCGAGCAGCCATTTCCGCAAGCTCGCCGGTTGCAGAGGGCCGCTCCCGCATGACCGGTTCGGGGCGCCGGGCACGATTCAGGGCCGCCGCTATGCGGGCGCGCAGCAATAAGGGTTCGAACGGTTTAAGGAAATAATCCTCAGCTCCCATTTCAATGCATTGGACCAGACTTTCCATTTCGCCGACTGCAGAGATCATGAGCACAGGCAGGTGCGGCATGGAAGCCTTGATCTTTCTTAGCGCGTCATAGCCGTTCATCTCAGGCATTACGATATCAAGGAGAACCAGATCATATTGATGTTGATGGACGAGATGGACGGCCTCTGCGCCGTTTGCCGCCAGAGAGACCTGGTAATCCATCTTGCGCAACATCCGTCCCATTACCTCACGGTTGGCTAGATCGTCATCAACAACCAGAAGATGAGCCTTTACCGCCTGCGGCGCGGCAATTGCCGGCGGACCTTCGGCGCGCACCGGCGCCTGCTGGGGCGCCAGGGAACCGGTTGTCACAAAGCACATGAGCTTGTCAGTTGCGTGAAAGATCTTCTCCATGTCAGCGGACTGGGGAGCATCCGCCGGCAGCACGATGGACCGCAGCACTTCCCGTATCTTGTGGAGAGGCAGGTCGAGCCTTTTCCGCAGCTCCTGAATGTCCTGCGCCGGGGTTGCGCTGCCAGACGCAGGCAGCACTGTCTCTATCGTTTTTAGAATCTGCTTGGCGTCGGATGCCACCTGCTCGATGCACGACAACCATGAAACACTGCTGTCGTCACGCTCCTCATCCTCGATGAGCAGTTGTGAGTAGCCGAGGATGTGATTTACCGGCGTGCGCAGATCGTGTCGTAAACGGCTTATTTCACTGATCGTCATGCGGCCTCCAGGAGAACCAGGTCGAGGGCGGTCTCAACTCTGGACAGCGGCCCTCTTGTTCAGCAGCTTTTCCATCTTGTCCAGAAGTCTGGGCAGATCGATTGGCTTGGTGTCATAGTCGTCACAGCCGGCGTTCAGGGCCCGCTGCCGGTCGCTCTCCATCGCGTGAGCGGTCAGGGCAATGATGGGTATGGATTGCACCTTCGCGTTGCTCTTGATTCTGCTCGCCGCTTCCCAGCCGCTCAATTGGGGAAGGCTCATGTCCATCAGGATCAGGTCCGGAGTGCCGGCATCCGCCAGTTCGACTCCCTGCAGCCCATCAGTGGCGATAAGGACTTCAAAGCCCTTGCGCTGCAAGCGACGCGACAGCATGTCGCGATTCATTTCATCGTCTTCAACAAGCAATACCCTGGTCATAGTTTTTTCTCCTCGAGCAGGTGACTGCTCGAATGTGGAGGGATCATTCGTCATCCGCCTGAAACCGCCGAGCTCAACGGGTCGAGTTTGCTGACGGACCGGGAGAGCACGGAGATGAATTCGCCGCGAGTGACTGGTTTGGTGAGATACGCATCCGCCCCCATGGAGAAGGCGAAATTACGGTCGTCAATGATGGACATCATGATCACCGGGATTGCTGCGAGCTCCGGATCTTTCTTGAGTTCCCGCAGGAGCGTCCAGCCGTCCATGCCCGGCATGATGACGTCAAGGGTAACGGCGGCGGGCCGAAGCTCGCGGACCTTGCGGAGGCCTTCCTCGCCGCTGTAGGCCGACTCCAGCCGAACGGACTCGCGGGCGAGGAAACGGCCAATCAAATCGTGCATCACTGGATCGTCATCCACCAGAAGCAGGGTGCCGGGCGCCAGTGAATTCATTGTCGGTGCTTGTGGTTCCATTGAAGTTAACTCCTTTTGGTATGCTGAGACTGCAACGGGCAGCTTTACGGTGAAAGCGCTGCCTTCTCCAGGCCGGCTTTCCACAACAATGTCGCCGCACATCATCTGACAGAACTGGCGGCTGATTGCCAGGCCCAATCCGGTGCCACCGTATTTTCTGGTGACGGAGGAGTCAGCCTGTCCGAAAGGCACAAATAACCTGCTCAACTGGGCGGCCGTCATGCCGATGCCGCTATCGCGCACCTCCAGCTCAATCCACTCCACGCCGTGGCTGCGGCTTCTCCGCGCCGTGAGCGTAATCAGCCCGTCTCGCGTGAACTTGGCGGCATTGCTGATGAGGTTGAAGAGCACCTGCCGCAATTTCGTCACGTCCGTTTCCATGGCATCCAGCTCCGGATCGATTTGGAGGTGGCAGGTGTTGTTGTTCTTGCTGATAAGGGGGCTGGCAATGCTCATGACCTCGCGCACGAGCTTCTCTACCGCGTAAGTTTCCAGGAACAATTCCATCCGTCCCGATTCGATTTTTGCGATGTCCAGGATCGAGTTGATGAGCCCCAGCAGATGTTTCCCCGCATTGTGGATCTTGCCCAGGTCCGGAACCAGTTCTCCCGCGTCTATTTCGTCGGCCTGTTCCTGGAGCATCTCGCTATAGCCAATGATTGCATTCAGGGGCGTTCGCAGTTCGTGGCTCATCCTGGCGATGAATTCACTCTTGGTGCGGTTCGCTTCTTCGGCGGCCGTTTTCTCCGCGTTCTTGACCTCGCGATCGTGAATCTCCGCGGCGAGCCTGGCAACCAGGCGGCTGTTTTCAATGGCCATGCTCACTTCGGAAGCCACAACCCTGAGAAGGCGAAGATCAAGGCTGGTATATGGCTGGTCAGACGTTTTCGGCCCGAGGCTGATCATTCCCAGCAGCTGTTCGGAGTTCTTCAGTGGAAGCAGCAACTGGGTGGACAGCGCTTGAAGCGCCGTCTTTTCCGCCGCCGGCAGGCGGTGAACAGGAGATCCGGCATCATCAAAATACACGAGGAAGGAATCTTCCTGGTTCTCAAGCAGGTGGACGATCCTGCTTTCGGGCGCAAGAGAAACCTCGTTGGTGTGGCTGTCGGCAGGGCCATATTCCATCAGGTAGCGGCCATCTTTTTCCAGAAGCACTGCCACACGGCTGGCGTCCAGCGCCAGGGACAGCCGCTCGCCCACCAGGGCCAGCAGCGATTGGGTATCGCGCAAATCCTGAGCGCCGTCCAGTATGTGAAGCAGGATCTGCTCGGAATCGTATTCGGAGCGGAAAAACCGCCGGTCCACCCATTTTTGCAGCAATGGGTTCTGAAGCAGGAGAAGCCCCAGGATAGGAGCGCCCAAGGCCTTGACGGCGGCGGGAACGTCATGCAGGTAAAAGATGGGGCCCATCAGGGCCATGGCGGCCAGCAATCTGGCCATCGCCGCATGCCGGCCAATGACATACTTCAGACCGTGGCGCACAATGCCGCGAACTTCCAGAGCACGGTGCACGACGATGACGTAGGCCAGGGTGCAGGGAAAAACGGTCAGCAGCAGAGTTGCGGTGACAGAGACCCATGTGGGCACGCCCTGGAAGGCCGGAATCCGCAGGGTGACGGCAATAATGACCAGCGCGAACGTGGGGCCCAGGCCCACCAGGGTTCCCAGATACGTCAACCGCACTTTGCGATGCGCGTCAGTGCCCGGAGTCGTGCGGCGGAGTTTGACAGTCAGACTGGCCACACAGGTGAAAAGGGCAAACAAAGTAAGCAGGCTAATGCTGTTCTGGAGCTGGCTGTAATGAAGGCGCAGGCCGGAAGCAAGCCTGAAATTTGTTTCCTCGGAAAAGACAGTGATCGCGTCCAAACCGGCGTTCAGGGAAATGGCCGCAATAAAACCCCATTTGACCAGGTCATTTCCGCGTTTCCAGCGGACCGGTTCGGGGAAATAAAGCCCAAAGAGAACGAGCCATATTCCGAACGTTTCCGGCACAAGTGTTTCATAGAGAAGCGCCGCTGTGCGAAACGGCCCATTCCACCCCGGTTCCACCACCAGGAGTGAAAAGCTTGTGAGCAGACCCAGCAGCAGCCACGCGCGCGGATCCTGAGAGCGCACCCCTACCACCCAGAAGGCAAGCAAGAGGCCAAACACGGGCACAACAATTTCAGCCAGGAGCGGTACGGTCAGGTGCTCTGCCTGGCGGCGGGCGCGCAGCTGGATGTGAATCGCCCCTCGTGCGCCATCGGGGTGGCGCACCGTCACCTGCAATGTGTCAGACGGTCTGGCATGCTCCAGCGACAACTGGAGAATGGAGGCGCGTGTGAACGGCTGGCCGGCAACGACTTCGACGATATCGCCCGTGCGCATGCCGGCGGCCCCGGCTTCGGGGGCGGTGTATGTGATTCGCTGATTGGCGTCATAACCGAACGGCTCCCGGACATGGGAAGTGGCATACACGCGATTGCGAACCACATGAATGCTGTAGAGGACTTGAAATCCGCCTATCAGCGCAAAAACCGAACAGAGCAGGACGTAGCGCATGGCCCGCAGCATTTGACCTGCTCCTTTCCCCGGCAGGATCCCGGACCCTTTGACGGCGGCGCTGAGCAGCAACGAACCAGGCATGGCTCCCGATTGCCTCATGGATGAACGCCTCCTGCCGGCAGTTCCGGAAAGATCTCCAGGTCCTTCTGAAAATATTTTCTGTAGCGTTCGCGGAAGGCCGGAGGTGGAA
>DATIWA010000683.1:0-3606 GCA_035465515.1 Candidatus Limnocylindrales bacterium
TGTGGTGGACCATGGATCATCGGACGATACGGTAAAGATAGCGCGCCAGCATGGGGCCCGCGTGGTCCAGGGCGTAAACGGCGTGGACCGCGGCGCCTACGCGCAGGACCCGAAGAATGACTGGCTGCTCTGCATTTCGCCTGACGAAGCCGTAGCAGAGGAACTGGAAGCCTCTCTTTTCGAGTGGTGCGAGGAAGAACATTCCGGCAGCCAGATGGGTTTCAACGTGGCAATTCGTGAACAGCAGGACGACGGCTGGAAATTTCTTCCTGCGCAAATGCGGCTGGCCAACCGCAAGCAGATCAACTGGACCGGAGACCTTCCTCCAGAGAACCCCAAAGCCCCCAGCCTGCAGGGACACATACTCCGTATCAAGAGGGAAGCGTAAAAGCCAGAAGCTGCCCGCGGCGTGGCTGGACAATCAGGTGATTGGAAAAGCGCGGCGCATCTCGCTGATCACCCGCGCGCCAGGGATGCGAATTTGCGGCCCGGCATATAATCTTTATTCCAATCAAAACGCTGGATCAGGGAGAACGACCTGGACGCTCATTATTACTTTGCCGGCATGGAAACGTTCCTGACCATCGCCTTCTTTCTCTTCGGGCTGGTTTTCGGAAGCTTTCTCAACGTCTGCATCTACCGGCTGCCGCGGGAACTCTCCGTGGTAAGCCCGCGGTCCATGTGTCCCAACTGCGGGACCGCCATCGCCTTCTATGACAACATCCCGGTCTTGAGCTGGATCATCCTGCGCGGCCGCTGCCGGAACTGCAAGCAGCCGATTTCGCCGCGCTATGCCATCGTGGAACTGCTCACGGGATTCTTTTTTGCCTTGAGCTATCTGCTGGCCGGGCCGGATGCCGCGATTGCGTTCAAGCTCAGCGTGTTCTCGTTTTTCCTGATTGGCCTGATCTTTACCGATGCCGAGACCAAGCTGCTGCCCGACCTTTTGACCAAGCCGGGCATCGCCGTGGGGCTGGCCTTCAGTCTGGTGACGCCGGTGGAAGGCCCCGCTCGGCTCTTCCTGCCCGCGGTCGACAACTGGCGGATCCTTTCCCTGATGAACTCAATTGCCGGCGCTGTTCTCGGCTCGGCTTTTATTCTCTGCGTCGCGCTGGCTTATGAGGCGCTGCGTGGGGTGGAAGGAATGGGCCGTGGCGACGTAAAGCTAATGGCCCTGATCGGCGCCTTCCTGGGTGTGAAGCTGACGCTGCTGGTGTTGCTGCTGGGTTCTCTGGTGGGAAGCTGCTTTGGCTTGCTGCTGATCGTGATGGTATGGCGCAAGCGCATGGCCCGGCGTCGCAGGCAACACCCGGCGGAGCCGGCTGGCGCGTCCCGCCGCCGCGCGTGGCAATCGGCTGTGCTGATCTACAGGAATTTTGAGATCCCCTTCGGCGTGTTCCTGGGCGCGGGCGGGCTGGTGGCGGCCTTCTGCGGACCTGCTCTGCTCCGCTGGTACATGCAGTTTTACCGGTAGGCTTTGCCTTATTACTTCCGTCCGATACGGCGTTTACCCTATCGTTTCCGGCCCCGCAAATACGCCAGAATTCTCCGTTATTCCCGCAGTAGAATAAATTCAGCAACTCAGGTGGTTATTCCGATGAAACGATTTCTACCGGTACTGATCGCACTCGCGCTGGCGACCGCTGCGTTCGCCCAGAAGTCCCTGGGAGATGTGGCGCGGGCGAACCGGGCCAAGAAGAAAGGCACGCCGAGCGTCCGCTTGGATGACGACAACATGCCCCGGACGCTGAATACACAGCCCGACGCGGATGCCGACGCCGGCAAGAAAGACGACGACAAGGCCGCCGAAGACCATGAAAAGAAATCCGGCAAGCAGGAGACGGCCGGCTCCCACAAGCAGAAGACCGAAGAGATTGAAAAGAACATAGAATCAACCAAACAGGAAATTGCGCGGCTTCAACGGGAACTGGACGTCTCACAGCGCGAACAGAAACTCCGCGCCGCCGCCTATTATGGCGATGCCGGCACCATGCTGCGCGATTCGGCCAGGTTCCAGGCGGACAGCAAAAAACAGCAGGACGAAATCGATTCCACCAAAAAATCGCTGGATGAAGCCCAGCAGAAACTGGCCGATCTTCAGGAGCAGGCGAGAAAAGCCGGCTTGCATTCCGAATAGCTTCGCCGCGAATGGCCGTATTCCCCCTTTTGGCGTCAGGGCCATTTTTTTAAGCGGCAGTGACCACCCGGAAGACATGGACTTTCGGGCCTCCATGTTGCGCCGCGTTCTCGTCTAAAATTGATGAGAAGACAATGATGAACTTGAAAAAATTTACTCTGCTTGCCGTGCTTGCGACAGGCGCTCTGCTTGCCGGCTGCGACGATGGCAGCACCAGTGCCAACAGCATCCCCAAAAAGACCAATGAATTTGAAACCGGCCGCTTTGCTTTGCAGAAGATGATCCCGGCGGCGAGATTGTGGTCGCCGGACGCCCAGCCGGTGCAACTCGAGTCTGTTACTACATCGGAGAGCAATGGGCACGAGGGCAAGTCCGGTAATTGGCGCGCTGTTTTCGGCTCGGTCTCGCGGCGCAAAGCGGAGCCGTTTATGTGGTCCGGCATGGCCGATGCTCCGCGCAAAGTGGACCACGGAGTGGAAGATACCTTCAACCCCAACAACCGCTCCATGTCGCCCTGGGACCTGAATTTCCTGAAAGTGGATACGGACAAGGCCCTGGAAGTCGCCCAGGAGCATGGCGGAAAACAGCTCCTTGAAAAAGATCCGAAATTGCCGATCATGTATATGCTGGAGTGGAACGCCCAGTCCAATCAACTGATCTGGCATGTGATCTACGGCGGTAGCCCCTCCAATGCCAAACTCGCCGTGCTGGTGGACGCCACCACCGGGGCCTATCTGCGCAAAGAGTAAGCGCTACTACTGGCCCAGCATGGACTTGATCCGGCTGATGTTCTTCCTGGCGACTGCGGCGAATTCGCCGTTCGGCTGAAGCTCCAGGTATTTCCGATAGTACATTTGCGCCGGATCAAGACGCTGCAGGCCCTGCAGGCTCTGGGCCAGCCGGAAATAGACAACGGGATTGTCCGGCGCAAGCCGCATGGCTTCTTCAAAACGCTGGCGCGCAGCGTCATATTCGTTGTTCGCCAGGTTCTTTTCGCCTTCCTGAAGGTCTTCCCCAACCTTTTTTTGGGTCGAACCTGCGTCATCGCCGTGATCAATGCGCGGCTCCAGGCGGCTTAACGCCTCCTGCGCATCCTTGGCCATGGGGCCTTTGGGCAGGACTTCCAGATATCTGCTGTAGCTCTTGTAGGCCTGCGTAAAAAGGTCCATTCGCTCCTGCGTGACAGCCAGACCGTAGGTGGCGTCGGCATCGTTCGGCTTATAGAGAAGCGCGTCATTGAACCGTTCCAGCGCGGCGCGATAATTCTTGAGCTTCAGGTAGTAATTGCCGACCTCTACGTCCTTCTCCGCGCGATGCGGATCGTACGGAAGGTCTTCACTATCCACGCGGGGCGGAGCCGTGTGTCGGGGACCGGCATTCAGGTCAATCTGCGAGTCTTTGCTAGAACTTTCGCCTTCCGACTCCGTGTCCTGGTCCGCCGGCTGCACCGCTTGCGGCTGCTGCTCCGC
>DATIWA010000684.1:0-8036 GCA_035465515.1 Candidatus Limnocylindrales bacterium
TAGAAAGATCTGCTCGTCCTGGTTCTGTTGCAATTGCGCTCCGCCGGAACTGAAGGCGCCCAGCACAATGCTTGCAGGCGCGCCGGAGAGCGGCCTTACGTCATCAGTCCTCCGTCTGTAAGAGAACCGCACTTCATTGGAAAAATTCACCAATGCCAGCGCCGTTTCACCCACGCGTACTTCCTGCTTCTTGGCCACTTGGTTGTAGCCCCGCTCCGGAAGGTCGAATGCGCCCAGGCCGCGATTATCAAAGTCATCGCGATTGAAGTTGTAACGCAGGCTCAAGGTATGCATCGGGTTCAACTGGAAGTCAACACGGCCGAGCAGCCGTCCGGCGCGCTCCGGAGAAGGCACGTTCTGGCTGAAGGCCCCGTCCGGCACCAGGGCGTTAATGATGGAGGTCTGGTTATTCCGCAGGTAGTCGCCGCCGAAGTAGAAACTTCCTTTGTGGCGAAACAGCGGACCATTAATATCGCCTTCCCAGAAGCTGCGCTCCAGGTCCGGCCGCGTCGAGGCAAAGGCGTTCCTGGCATCCAGCGAGGAGTTCCGGTACGTCATCACCAGGTGATGGTGGACGCGCGTCAGCGAGCCGGGACGCGTGGCCACTTCAATCCGGCCCTTGCCGGGACGGCCGAACTCAGCCGAGTAGGGGTTCTTGTTCACCGAGACGCTTTTCACGCTGGAGGAAGGCACATCCAGATTGCCCTCCACTCCATCCACCACAATCGCGGTGCCTTCCGCCCCGTTGGCCGCGGGATCAAGAAAAATCTGCGCTGCCGCCACAGGATCGTCGTCCTGCACCGGCAGACTCTTCAACAGGTCATGATTGACCTCAAAGGAACTCATGTTTCCGTCCATGGAAACCGGGTCCCCCGCATTGACGGTGATCTCCTGCGAAACCTCGGCCACCTTGAGGTGGAAATGCTGCAACGGCAGCGGCCCCGCGCCGACGGAGACCCTGGTCTCGCCGGCCTTGAAACTTTTCGCTTCCAGCCTCACCACATATTCGCCGCCGGCCAGCCCGGTAAAGGCAAATTCGCCCATGTCATTGCCCACTGTACGGGCAATTTCCGCGGCCTGGCTGTTCTTCAAAATGACCTGGGCATGAGGGATGGCCGCTCCGGTGTCGTCCTCCACCACGCCACGCAAGACTCCGGATTGCGCCGGCGCGGAAGATACGCCAAGAAGAAGCGAAACTGCGATGACAACGAGACGACCAAACAACCTGCCCTGCATAATACTGTCCTTTCCAAACGGGACGACGGCAGTTCCTGCCAATCGCCACGCGAACACATGTACTTCCGGCCACTGACCATGGCCTGCGGGAAACCCGCTGTTAATGGACTAGGACACGCAAGGTTGAAAAGGCGGAACAGATTTCAAGCAAGTTTCACCGCGCGTTGATGACTTTTTAACAATTTTTATGAATTTTGTTGTTCCGGCAGCTCAGAACCAGTGTCCCAAGAACCATCGGGGACCAGAGCATGCCCACCAAGCTACAAGTCGTGACGCCCCACCACACCGAGAAAAGCCAGTCATGCGTGGCTGTGATTGCAGAACGCCGCTATCTTTCCCAGTCACAGCCAAGCGGAATGATCGACGCCCTTAAAGGACAGGGGCATTCGGTCCTGGTGATTGACCCGGAGGAAAACACTTTCACAGCCCAGAACCTGAGCTGGACCCAGGGAATTGACGTGGTGGTTGCGCGCGGCCGGAGCTGGGGCGTGCTTCTTCTTCTGGAGTGGCTGGAGCGGCGTGGAATCCGCAGCGTGAATTCACGCTCGGCCATTGCCGCCGTCCATAACAAAGCGGAAATGACCGTCGCCCTGGCTTCGGCCGGCATTCCCATCCCGCGCACGGTCCTTGGCCGGCCGCAGCACATTGCGCCGCAGCTTGCGGCGGAGGATTTTCCGGTCATCGTGAAGCCGGTTTTTGGCGATAACTGCCGCGGCCTGGAAGTGGTCTACAGCCGGGACGAACTGGCTGCGCTGCGCTGGCCGGACCCGCTGGCGATTGTGCAAAAGTTCATCCCCGGCGCCCCATACGATCTGAAGTTGTACTGCATCGGCCGTGAAGTATGGGCCGTGCGCAAGCCTTCGCCCCTGATCGGAGGAGTGTTACCCGGGCAAGCCATGAAATCTCCCGAACTGGCGGCACTGACGCCTGCGTGGGAGAAGCTGGCGCGCCGCTGCGGCGAAGTATTCGGCCTTGAGTTGTTCGGCGTGGATTGCATTGAAACGGAAGATGGCCTGGTGGTGATCGAAGTTAACGAATTTCCAAACTATTCCTCTGTTCCGGGCGCAGATGAGAAGTTGTCCAACTACGTAGTCGCGTCTACAAGACAGGAGAATTAGCCATGAAGATCGGGATGTTGATGCTCCGCCATTCCCCCACCCGCATCAGCCCCATCATGCCGGTTGTGGTGCAGCTGCTGAAAACCTGGGGCTGCGAAGTGGATATCATCTATCCGGAGGAGCGGGTCACTCCTCTTTCTGAAATCCGCGTGGAACACGACTTGTACATTCTCAAGTCCGGCACGGAACTGGCCCTCAGTCTGGCGGGCGCACTGCATGCTGTGGGCGCGCGAATCCTCAATCCCTACCCGGTGGCCGCCACCATGCGCGACAAGATTGCCTCCATGCGTGTTCTGGAAGCAGCCGGCGTTCCCGTTCCCGAGACTTACGTCACCTCTCATTCGCGGCGCCTTGCCTCTTTGCTCGATGCGGGTCCACTGGTCCTCAAGCCGTACCGCGGGTCGCAGGGGCGCGGGGTGCACGTGGTCTGGGATGCCGATGAGCTTGACGACGTGCCCAACGATGAAGGGCCGGTGTTTGCCCAGCGCTACCACAAGCCTGAAGGCGAAGACCACAAAATCTATGTAATCGGCGACCAGGTATTCGGCGTCAAGCGGATTTTTCCCGCAAAGACATACGACGAGAAGGTCGGCAAGCCGTTCACCATCACCTCCGAATTCAGGGAAATCGCAATTCGCTGCGGGCGCGCTTTTGGCGTGGAGCTTTTCGGGTTCGATGTGGTCATGAGCGAAGGCCGGCCCTACGTTGTGGACATCCAGAGCTTTCCCGGCTTCAAAGGCGTGCCCGATGCGGCTTTGCGGCTGGCGGATTACATCTACGCAGTAGCGCAGCGCGCCGTCAACGGCGAACCTTTTCTGGGCGCGGCCCTTCCAGATCGCCGGAATGGAGTTGCGGTATGAAGGCGGTCGTCATCGGCGCAGGACGCATCGGCTGCGGTCTGGCAGGCCAGCTGTTCCGCTCCTCAGGGCTGGACGTGACTTTCATCACGCGCAATCCTGAGACGGCGGCCAACCTGAATCGCAACGGCAAATATCACGTGCTGGCCACCAGCGCGAACGCGCAGCAGAAAATCACGGTGGACGGCATCAGAGCAATCCATGCAAGCGATACCGGGCTTGCGATAGCCGCGATTGCCGAGGCTGACGTGATCGCCACGGCGGTCCGCGTGGAAAACCTGCCGGCCGTGGCTCCGCTGATTGCCGCGGGCCTGTCCGGCAAAAAGACCCGGTCCAATGTCATTGCTTTTGAAAACATGGAGCACGTTGGCGCCTGCCTGCGCGGATTGGTGGCTTCCGCCATGGCGCATCCCGAGGAGATTGAAAAGCACGGGTTCAGCGGCGCCGTCATCAGCAGGATCGTTACCCGCCGCATCGGCAATCCCGGAGATGACGCGCCTGTCACTTTTGTCGGCGACATGGTGGAGGAATTCATTGTAGACCGGACTACCCTGCGCGAACCTCTGCCCCTGATTGCCGGGATGAAAGCGGTTGATAACTACCACGCTTTCGTACTCCGCAAGCTGTACACCTTTAGCGCCGGGCATGCCACCGCCGCTTATCTCGGATGGCTGAAGGGATACCACTACATCCATACCGCCATCCGCGACCGCGAAATTCGCAGGGCCGTTCTGGCCGCGATGGAAGAAGGCCAGCGCGGACTGGCCGCCCGCTTCGGCAAGGAATTTGCCGGCGGACCGGCCGAATTGCAGGCCATCGTGGCAAGATTCGAAAACGCCGCGATCAACGATCCGATTGACCGCGTGGCGCGCGATCCGCATCGCAAACTGGGGGCCAGCGAGCGACTGGTGGGAGCGGCACGGATGGCTGAGGCGGCCGGGATCATCCCCGAGCAACTCGCCCTGGCTACCGCCGCGGCCCTGTGTTTCTGCGGCGTTGGGCAGCACGGAAACAATTGCCAGGTGAGGGCGGAGTGCGCCGAGGTCACCGCCGCGCTGAACCAGATCTGCGGGCTTGACGCGGCCCACGGCTTTGGAAGGAGCGTTGCATGTTCCTGGGAACTGCTGGCTCCAAGCCTCTTGCCCGGCAATCTGCTGCTGAGCTTGAACAGCCGCATGTGGGCCCGAATCTGATTTTTTCCAGCAACTTGAGCTGAGGCTGACCGTGAACTTTTATTTTCTCCTGGCTCGCCGCACACCGGATGTACCGAGCCGCATCATCATCGACGCAAGCGCCATCCTTCGCGGAAGAGGTCACAGGGTGACCTGCTCTATTCCCGAGGAAGAGCTATCCTCTCTCCATGGCCTGGAACCCGATCACGATCTCTATCTGCTGAAATCGTACACCGAGTTGTCCTTGAGCCTGGCGGGGGCGCTCAGCGCAAGAGGAGCCAGCCTCATCAATCCTTACGAGGGCTGCGCCGCGGCGCGCAACAAGATTGTCTGTTATCAGGTGCTGAAGGAGGCAGGCATTCCGGTGCCCCGGTCATGGACCACGTCGAATCCCGGTTTGCTTCGTGAACTCGTGCAGCAGTGTCCCATCATCCTCAAGCCCTACATGGGCTGGCGGGGCGAAGGCATCCGCATTGTTCGCCATGAGCGCGAACTCGAGTCTCTGGCTCCGTTTACCAGCCCGGTGCTGATTCAGGAATACATTGAAAATGACGGCCATGACCTGCGGCTCTATGTCGCCGGGGAAGAAGTGTTCGGAATACGCAAAAGCTTTTCCAGCACCAGCTACGCCGTGGATGGAGAACCGGTGGTTGTCTCCCCTGAAATTCGCGACCTGGCGCTGCGTTGCGGCCGGGCCTTCGGCTTGAAGCTCTACGGGCTGGACATTATCGAAGGCGCGGACGGGCCCAGCGTGGTCGACGTGAACTATTTCCCGGGTTACAAAGGCGTCCCGGGCGCTGCCGCTGCCGTGGCTGAGTGCATTGAGCAACACGCATCTTCGCTGCGGGAAGCGGCGCAACCAGCAAACCAACTTCTCGAGGTGACCCGATGAAATCCCCGACGCGCCCATTACAGTCACAGCCGCAAGACAGCGTGAAAGTTGCACTCGACCGGGAGATCAAAGTCGCCGCTGAACTGGCCCTGCAGGCGGGCGCGCTTCTGCGGGAGCGGCAAAAGGGACAGCTCGAAATCCGCTACAAGGCCAACGGAGAAATCGTTACGCCCGTGGACCTGGCTTCGAATGATCTGATCTGCCGCGGACTTCAGGCCGCTTTCCCGGATGACGCGATTTGTTCGGAGGAGGGCCCGGCGCTCACCGCATCCGCCGCGCGCGTCTGGATCGTGGACCCGCTGGACAGCACCAGCAACTACGTCCAGCACGGTGACGAATACTCTCTCTCCATAGGACTGGCCATCCATCATGAAGCGATGCTGGGCGTGGTGTACAACCCGTCACGGGATGAACTTTTCACCGGATATCGCGGCCACGGAACATCCTGGAATGGTCTGCCGGTCCGCACCAGCGTTGCACACCAGTTCCGTCCGCAGCTCCTGGTTTCAAGCAAGGAATGGAAGCGGGGTCTCAGCAACCTGGCGACGGACGTGTTCATGAAGCCAATGGCCAGCATGGCGTACAAACTGGCGCGCGTTGCCGCGGGCAAAGAAGATGCCGCGCTCTCCCTGAAAGCGCGCAAACCCTGGGGCACCTGCGCCGGGACCGCCCTGGTGCTGGCTGCGGGCGGCCGGGTGTCTTCGCTCGACGGGCAGCCGCTTTTATTCGACTGCCATGGGCCGCGGACCTTCAACGGCCTGGTTGCGGCCGCCAACAAAACTCATGCCGGCGTCCTGGAACTGGCCCGCGAGCTCCGCTCCGGCATGCGCACGCGCTATTCGGCATGAAGTCCCGTTTCAGTCTTTCGCTGCTGGCCATCATCGCCGAGGGCCTGCTTTCCCGGCTCAGCTTCGGCGTGATCGGGTTTGCGCTGCCGCTTTACGCCAGACACCTGGGACTCAGCTTTACCCAGATCGGAATACTCGTATCGCTCAACAGCGCCGTGTCCCTGGCTTTCAAGCCCATGCTGGGCTGGATGGGAGACCGCTTTGGACTGAAACGGACGTTCGTGACCTCCATCGGCCTGCGCAGCCTGGTCTCATTGCTGCTGGCTTTTGCCGCGGCGCCGTGGGCCTTATTTTCGATCCGCGGCCTGTACGGCGTTTCCATGTCACTGCGCGATCCCGCGGCCAACGGCTTGATTGCGGAACACGGCGGCAAGAAATCCGTGGCTTCGGCATTTGCCTGGTACCAGACCGGCCGCCAGGTGGCGGGCTCCATCAGCAAGGCGCTGGCGGGAGTCCTGCTGGCGATCACCGCCTCCAATTATTCATTCGTGTTCCTGGTCGCCTTCGCTCTTTCCGTGCTCCCGGTGATTGTGGTGGCGCTGTTTGTCAAAGAGCCGCCTGCCGACGCCCCAGCCATCGCCGCCGCGGAACTGCCTGAGCCTTCCCCGGCTCCCCGCAAGCCGCCGCAACGCAGGGCCTCCGTTCTGCCGTTTGTCGGGTTTGGATTTCTGGTGGCCGGGACCGCGGAGATGCTGAGCGGGCTGTTCCCGGTGATTGCCACGGAGTATGCGCACCTGAGCAAGGCCCAGGCCGGCATCATTTACACCATATCCACCTTGATCGCTATTTTCTCCGGGCCGCTTTTTGGATGGCTCGCCGACCACGTCAGCCGTAAACTCACCCTGGTGGTGCGCAGCCTGGCCAATACCCTGTCTTCCGTGCTTTATCTCATTTCCCCTACGTTCCTCGGCATTGGGGCCGCCCGCAGCATAGATGACATGGGCAAGGCCGCTTTCCGTCCGGCGTGGGGGGCATTGATGGCGCAGATCTCCGGGACGGACCGCAGCAACCGCGCTCGAACCATGAGCTGGCTCAGCATGGGAGAGGATGCCGGAGGGGTCGCCGCGCCGGTCCTCGCAGGCTTTCTCTGGAACACCTGGGGAATAGCGGCGTTGATGAGCGCACGCATCGCGCTGGCCATCGTCACCGAGGTTTATGCTTTCGCCGTTGAACGCGGATCAGGGGCGCAGGAAGAATCAGCGGCGCAAGAGGAGCCGGCCGAACACGGCCTGAATCGGCCTCTTCCTGCGGGGCCGGTCCTTCCTGAATCAAGCCACGTCTGATCCGGCCACCGCGCTTTCTTGCGCGGCCACCTCTTCGCCATCCGGTTGGGACACCGGCTTGCGCCGCCACTTCTGCACCAATTCCCCAACCGCGTAAGAAGCCCGGAAGATTGAGCCCACTTTCACCGTTTTCGCGATCTTGTAGTTGCCCAGGGCAGCCATGCCCATGGAAGCAACACAACCACACTGGCTGCAATCCGGATTGCCGCCAAACTGGCACGGTTTGATGCGCGTCTTCAGATCGGCGGAGAGCACCTCAGTGGTTTGAGCAAAGATGCACATGTCAGGAGAAGACGGGGGATCGAGGAATGCCCGAATGGCTCCCGTACTCATGTCCAGCTTGGGATAAAGCTCCTTTAGCCGCAACAGCTCTGTGACCGCCCGATGCCGTTCATCGGCAGAGAGAATCTCCAGGCCTTCCGCGCCCTGCTGTGGCGTGAATATGCTGAACCATATCTTCTTTACTTCCTCACGCGGCGTCCAGAAATCCATAAAGTCCTGGAGGTAACTGCGGCGCTGCATCATCTGCGAGGTGATGGTGCAATGGACGGTTATGCGCTGCCCCGCAATGTTCTTCAGAATGCGTTCATAGGTGGCGGGACGGCGCCTGAGATCGTGCTCCGGCTGGAG
>DATIWA010000685.1:0-8408 GCA_035465515.1 Candidatus Limnocylindrales bacterium
GAACTGGACGCCAACTACCTGCGCCGCTCTGATGCGGAAATTCTTTTCAAGGGCCCCCGCTGAGCATGGCGCGTGTAAGGTCCGCCACCGCCGCCGATCTCGGGCGAATCGTGGAAATCGCGAGCGAATCGGGCGGGGCGAGCCAATGGTCCATGGAAGACTATGAAAAGCTCTTCACGCCGGAAACCATGCAGAAAAGTGAAGTCCTTGTGGCTGAAGATGCCGGGAAGGTGATCGGATTCCTGGTTGCTCGCGCCGTGGATATTGAGTGGGACATTGAAAATATTGCGGTTAGCCCGGCGGCGAGACGGCATGGGATCGGGTCGCAAATGCTGGCTGAGTTCCTGAATCGAGCCCGGCAGTCCGGCGGGGCAACGGTTTCCCTGGAGGTCCGCGAGTCCAATATCCCGGCCCGTAAGCTATACGAAACAATGGGGTTCGCCCTGTCCGGAAGGCGAAAGGAATATTATCGGTCCCCGGCCGAGGACGCCCTCATCATGAAGCTGCTCTTTCGCGCATAAGAGCGGAAATTTGATTGAACCGGCTCTGGCCGTATGTTAACGTTCGGAGAAGAAGTAAAGCAGGAGGTTTTTCCGGATGGTCGATTCCGTTCGCGAACAGCTTCTTGCCAGCCACGATGAGTTTCGTCGGCTGGCTCACGAACACACTCAACACTCTCAGCGCCTTCAATCCCTTATTGAAAAACGATACCTCACCGAAGACGAAAAAGTGGAAGAGGTTCGTCTGAAGAAGATCAAGCTGCGTCTGAAAGACCAGATGCACATGATCGAGCAGGAATACCGGCGCGAGCAGTCCCAGGTAGCGTAAGGTCGGCAAGATCTAAAACCTCTCCCCGCTTTCACGCGCGACGTGGAAGCAGGAGAGGTTTGCTATTTATGCAGTGCTGCTATGCGACCAGCAGCACGAATTTTGTCCGCGTTCTGAAATAACCCTGGATTGCCGGGTTTTGACGCAGCGGTTTTCTGTTTGAACTCCTGCCGTCCCGCAGCCAGCAAAGCGGCTTCATCTGGCGCGTTGGCCACCACGACGCGCTGTGTTCCATCCGGTTCGAATACCACACTCACGGAACCCACCACGGTTGCGGAGACGCGCAAGGCGCCCTTTGCTCCTGCGCTGGAGGCTGTCTGGGCCATCACTTCAAGACCCGGACCAAGACCAGCCAAGACGGCGGCGAGGGAGAACGTCAGAACAGCTCTTCTCATTTGGCGCTCTGGGATGAAAGCGTTGCGGCGTGGACGGCAACACTGCGCCCACTTTCGACAGCCACACAGATTCGAGAAACGGAACCGGAGTTGTTTCAATGTCGCTCGGCTTCTCAGGCTCTTGCGGATCCGCGGTCCGCGGAGGAGAGTAATCTCGCAATCGTCGCGAGAGAGTGAATGGAACATCCGTTTACGATGTAACCCTTTTCTTTTCAACAGCGGTTCAAAGGGAACAACAGAGAACCGCGGGAGCCCAAACTACAGAGGCCGGGCTCCGGGTGACGCATGACGGCAGTGCGGGAACCCGATATGGAACTCTGGCTACGGCAAGAACTTAAGTCCAGCGGGCGGCCTCTGGCTATAATCGAACCAATGGTCCGTGACGGGATATATTACGCTCTTGGGATGTTTCTGGTCGCCGCCTTGCTATGGTGGTTGGCCGTGCCGGCGTTTGCGGTTGTTCCGGTCCTGGCTGCGGTATTTTTCCTCTGGTTCTTTCGTGACCCGGAGCGCGCCATCCCTGCCGAACCCGGACTGATTGTCTCTCCGGCCGACGGCAAGGTGACGGACGTTTCTCCCACGCAACTGAACGGCAAGCCGTGTACCCGCATCAGCATTTTTCTGAATGTATTCAATGTGCACGTGAATCGCTCACCCATTTCCGGGGTGATCAGGGAAGTGGTTTACCAGCGAGGCAAGTTCGGCAACGCCATGGACGCGGTCTCCGCGGAGGCCAACGAACAGAGCATCATCACCCTGCAAGGCGAGGGCATGACCCTGGTATTCAAACAGATTGCGGGACTGCTGGCGCGGCGCATCGTATTTAATTACAAGGCGGGAGACCCACTGAAGCGAGGCCAACGCGTGGGATTGATCAAGTTTGGATCGCGGACTGACGTGATATTCCCGCAGCCCAACCAGCTTGCGGTGAAGGTGGGCGACCATGTAAAGGGCGGATCTTCCATACTGGCGCGCGTGCCCGTGACGGAGAAAGTATCTTCGCCGCCGGCGCCACAGCATTCGGAGGCCTTGCCATGAAGATGCCTCACCCCATGCGCCGCTGGGACGACAACCTGCCCCCGGTGCAAAAACGGCGCATGCGCAAGGGAATGTACATACTCCCGTCGCTGTTTACGGCCGCCAACATCGGCGCCGGATACTTCGCCATCACGCACACGTTAAGGGGCAGCCAGTTTGATTTCTGGCATTTCGATATCGCCGCAAAAGCCATTGGAATAGCGGTGGTGGCGGACGGGCTGGATGGCCGCATTGCCCGCATGACCAACACCACCAGCGATTTCGGGCGGGAATTCGATTCCCTTGCCGACGTGATCACCTTTGGCGTGGCGCCGGCGATCCTGGCCTTTATGTGGGGATTTCGCTGGCTGGTGCTGGCGGATTTCGAAACCACCGCCCTGCTGGCCCGCATCGTGCAAGTCGGCCTGATTGCCACGTTTTTATTCCTCGTGGCCGGCGCCAGCCGCCTGGCCCGTTTCAATATCCAGCTCAATCCCCAGCCATCGAATCCCGGGCGTCCGGGAAGAAAGTATTTTGTGGGAATGCCGATTCCAGCCGGCGCGGGCGTCATCGCGGCCACGGTCCACCTGAGCGCGGGCAGGCCTATCAACTTCTGGTGGCTGGCGCTGGTCTGGATGGCGTTAGTGCTTGTGGTGTCATTCCTGATGGTAAGCACCTGGAGGTTCTACAGCTTCAAAGACCTGAACCTGCGCAACCGGCATCCTTTCCAGGTGCTGCTGCTGATCTGCGGGCTGCTGGCCCTGGTGTGGTATTTTTCCCGTCCGGTCCTGTTCATCATCGCCATTGCCTACATGTTCAGCGGCGTCTTCGCGCGTTTCTCTTCCATCTTCCGGCGGCGTCCCAGCCAGCCGGCTCCTCCATCATTAAAGGAAGCTACCGAATCACAATGAAAACTGACACTCAGAACCCCTTCCGGGTAGCCATTGTCGGCGCTGCCACGCTGAAAGGCAAAGAGCTTAAGGAAGTGCTGGAGGAGCGCAAGTTCCCGGCAAGCGATCTGCGCCTGCTCGATGACAATGAGTCCCTGGGACAGCTGGAAAGCGTGCAAGATGAGATCTCTTTCGTGCAGCCGGTGGGCCCTGACCAGCTTGAGAACGTTGATTTCACTTTCTTCGCATCCGAGGAGAAGTTCACCCGCCAGACCTGGAAACTGGCGCGCGATGCGGGCAGCGCCATTGTTGATCTCTCGTATGCGCTGGAGAATGAACCTGGCGTCCCGGTCAGCTCACCGTGGATCGAACGTGAACTGGGGCAGCATCCGCAGCTCAATCTGGATTCGAGCGCGGTGGTCATTGCCCATCCCGCGGCTGTAGCTCTGGCGTTACTGCTGTTGCGCGCCCGCAAGGCGGGAACGGTCACCCGGGCCATCGCCACGGTGTTCGAGCCGGTTTCCGAGTCCGGCCGGCGCGGCATGGATGAACTGCACGAGCAAACCGTGAACCTGCTCTCCTTCCAGGAGATGCCCACCGGAGTGTTTGATTCCCAGGTTGCGTTTAACATGCTGGGTCGCTACGGCCAGGAAGCAAAGCAATCGCTGGAGACGGCCGAACGCCGCATCACCGGTCACCTTCGCAAGCTGCTGGGCGACCAGGCGCCCATGCCGGCGCTGGCTTTGGTGCAGGCCCCGGTGTTTCATGCCCACACATTCTCGATTTACATAGAGCTGGAAAAGAACATTTCGGCTGGAGACTTTGCCCGCGTTCTGGCCGGTGAGCATGTGCTGATTGGCCGGGGGGCGGAAGATGCACCCAGCAACGTGAACGTAGCCGGGAAAGACGAGATCCTGGTGTCGGTGCGCCGCGATCCTGCGCATGACACCGGTTTTTGGCTCTGGGCGGCGGTGGACAATCTCCGGCTCGCCGCACTGACCGCCGTTGATTGCGCCACCGCGCTGGCCGCGGTGCGGCCCCACGGGAAGGTCCAGTGAGGACCAGGGTTGCGGCCCTGCTGATGGCCACCCTGGCCCTGGCCGGGTGCGGCTATCACGCGGTGGGCCATGCCAGCCGCCTGCCGCAAACCGTGAAGGTCATGGCGGTGCCCACATTCATCAACCAGACACAGACCTACCGTATTGAGCAGCGCCTCACCGAGGATGTGATCCGTGAGCTGATTGCGCGCACGAATTACCAGGTGGTGCCCACGGAAAGAGAGTCCGCGGACGCCATCCTCAAAGGCACGGTGCTCTCCGCGCAGGCGGCGCCGCTCACCTACGATGCCCAGACCGGCCGCATCTCCAGCGCGGTGGTTACGGTGACCATGAAGGTTTCCCTGGTGGACCGTTCCGGGCGCGTGCTGTTTGAGAACCAGAACTACGCCTTCCGGGAGCAGTATCAGGTTTCCCGCGAGGTGACCAGTTTTTTTGAAGAAGGCACGCCGGCCCTTCAGCGCCTTTCGCGCGATTTTGCCCGCACGCTGGTGAGCGACATCATGGAGGGGTTCTGATGCCGGGCCGCAGCTTTGCGCCTTCAGAAAAGTTCGTCTCTGAAGTGGCCGGCGGCAAGCTGCGCCCAGGCTACGTCCTGATCGGCGATGAAGTTTTCTTCCGCGACCAGTGCCGGCAGGCGCTGCTGGAGCACCTGGTCCCGGCCGACCTGCGCGATTTCAGCCTGCATGATCTGGACCTTGCCGAGGTCAGCGTGGCCGAGGTGCTGGACCGCGCGCGCACGCCCTCCCTGATGGCCCCATTTCAGGTGTTCTTTATCCGCGGCGTGAAAAACCTGTATGGCCGCGGGACGCACGCCCAGGAGTTCACCGCGATCGAGGCCTATATGAAGGACCCGAATCCGGCGGCGGTCCTGATTTTTATTGCCGATCACGTGAGCATTCCCGCCGACACGCGGCGCATGGACATGCAGGACAAAGACCGATACGAGCGCATCCGCGAGACCCTGGGCGAATACTTCGGCATTGTGGAACTGGCGCGCGTGGATGAGAGCGACGGCATGCGCTGGATCATGGACCGCGGCGGAAGAGAAGGCGTGAAAGTGGAACAGGACGCGGCGCGCGAACTTGTGGATGCGCTGGGCGCGGACATGATGCTGGTGAGCCGCGAACTGGAGAAGCTGATCCTCTACGTGGGCGAGAAAAAGCACGTCACGCTGGGCGACGTGGAGACCATGGTGCTGGCAGCCAAGCAGCGGTCGCTCTACGAGCTGACGGACGCCATCTCGGCCAAAGACAAGGGCCGCGCCCTGGGCGTGCTGGATGCGCTGCATTCCACCGGCGAAGGCGATGACGCCGCCATCGGCCACCTCTACATGCTGTCCCGCACCTTCCGCCAGATGCTGGTGATCCTGGAGAAGAACGTGCGCGACTCGCGCACCATCTGGCAGGCGCTGTGGCAGGGGTTCCGCGTGCCGCCGTTCGCGGCGGAAGACATCATCCGCCAGGCGCGCCGCTATAAGAACCGCCGCGAACTCACCCGCGGGCTAAGGCTGATCGCCCGGGCTGACGTGCAACTCCGCTCCAACGCTCCCAGCAAACGGCTGGTGCTGGAGCAACTGGTGATGCAGCTCTGTGAAGAACCCAGGCTGACGGCGACCGAGTGGCAGCAGGAAGAGCTGGGGGTGTAAGCGCTTGACGCTCTTCGGGATGACGCAACGTCATTGAGGCTCAGAGCCCCGAGGGGGCGACTGTGCCACACATTTCTTATCTTAATAATGGAAGAACGAGGGGGAGCGGAGGCAGGAAATTGTCCTGCCCCTAGAAACACTGATCCAGGTAGATTACGTGCCTTTTATTGCGCCTGGCAGCTACTTTACTGCGGCGAGTCTGGCGCTGAGACGGGACTTGTAGCGGGCAGCGGTGTTCTTGTGGATCACGCCCTTCTTGACCGCCTTGTCAATCATGGAGACGGTGTTGCTGAATGCGGCTTTGGCTTCAGCGCCTTTGCCCGGCTGAAGGCTCTGGCGGAACTTGCGCAGGGCGGTCCGAAGCTGCGAGGTGTTGGCGCGGTTGCGCGCGGTACGTGTCTCAGTCTGGCGGGCGCGCTTGAGCGCCGAAAGATGGTTTGCCATGTTGCTGGTTGGTTCCTCTTAAAGGTTTTTCGGAGGTGAGCCGAAGAACTTATTTTACTTGGGTTTAGCCGCTCCGGTCAATTCCGCCGCGCAGGCCGCCCTTTGGCCCTGGCGAGCATGTGCTCCCGTGCCCGGGCATCGAGCCGGGCGCATGGGCGCGTGGAATCTGCGCACCCGGGAGGATTCCCGAGGCATCTAAAAGATAGAACCGGAAACTGGAGGGCCCTTCCAAAGTTTGTTGACTCCGGCGAATAAGGGCGGTAACCTCAGCGCAATGGTATTTCCCTGGGCGCTTCGGCGGGCCACCAACTCTGCTTCCCAATCAACACACAAGTTTTGTGTCCTATGGAATGCGCGGGGAACAAGTGCGCGCATTGGAGGAACGGCTAGAGCTGAATGAAAAAGAATATTGAGATCGTCCCGAACATCCAGAAGCTTTTCGGAACGCGCGACGAAAATCTCCAGGTCATGGAAGACGGATTGAGCGTCACGATTGACCTGAAATCAGATTCTGTCCAGATCGAAGGCGCGGCGCGCGACGTGGCCCGCGCCGAACAGATTTTCACCGACTTCGACCAACTCGGCCGCTCCGGCCAGGATTTCAACCCCAACGAGTTGAACTCGATGTTGCGAGTGGTGGCGGAAGACCCCACCACGACGCTGCGCGGCCTGGCGGAAGCGGGCAAGCAGCGGTCATTCGGCAAACGCCAGGTGCAGCCCAAGAGCATGAACCAGAGGCGCTACCTGGACGCAATCGAAAAATACGACATGGTGTTCGGCATTGGTCCAGCGGGCACGGGGAAGACGTATCTGGCCGTGGCCATGGCCGTCTCCGCGCTGAACAATAAGAAGGTCAATCGGATCATTCTGGCGCGGCCGGCGGTGGAAGCCGGAGAGCGCCTGGGCTTTCTGCCCGGGACCCTTCAGGAGAAGGTGGACCCGTACCTCCGCCCGCTGTATGACGCGCTCTATGACCTGATGGAGCCGGAGCGGGTGGACCGCTTCCTGGAAAAGAACGTGATTGAAATCGCGCCCATCGCCTTTATGCGCGGGCGCACTTTGAATGATTCGTTCATCATCCTGGACGAAGCGCAGAACACGACGTCAGAGCAGATGAAGATGTTTGTGACCCGCCTGGGCTTCAATTCCAAGGCGGTCATCACCGGCGACGTAACGCAGATTGATCTGCCCAACGTGCGCAAGAGCGGCCTGGTGGAGGCCTCGGAAATCCTGAAGAATGTGGAAGGTGTTTCGTTCAATTACTTCGGTGAGGAGGACGTGGTGCGCCATCACCTGGTGCAGCGGATCATCCGCGCCTATGATGACCGCGCGCGCAACCAGATGTCGCTTTCGCTTCCGCGGGAAGTTGGCGAAGGCCAGGAGCCACAGGAACCTCCACTGCAACAGTAAATCTAGTAAAATTCTTTTCGGGAGGGCCTGATAGCCCTCCCGCTTTGTTTTAAACAACCTGTGATCATCTTTGAAACCACGGTAGGTGGAGCAGGCCAGGCGGCCCTGGAGCGCTTCGCGCGGCAGGCCCAGAAGCTGGCTCGGCTGCGGGGCGAGATTGCCGTTCTCATCACCCGGCGGCGCAGGATTCAGGAGTTGAATCGCCGCTTCCGGCGCAAGGACAAGCCTACAGACGTGCTGTCTTTTCCCCGTGAGGATGGAGGCGACATAGCGATCTGCGCTGAAATCGCGCGTGAAAACGCGCGCCGCTATGGCCATGCGCTGCGGGAAGAGCTGAAAATCCTGGTGCTGCACGGCATGCTGCACCTGGCCGGCTACGACCATGAGAATGATGGCGGGGAAATGGCGCGAACCGAGGCGCGTTTGCGGGCCCTCCTGAAGCTGCCGCTCGCGTTGATCGAACGCACCGGTCAGGATGGGGGCCGCGCGCCGAAGCGGGTCAAGGCGCCGTTGCGCTCGGTCCGCGTCCGGGCGAGCAAAGCCGCGCCGGCACGTGGCAGGAGAAGAACAAAGCGATGATCGTTCTGTCCATTTATGCCGCCATTCTCCTCCTCTGCGGGTTGCTGACCATTGTTTCCTACGTGGAGAGGCTCTATACGGAGTCCGGCAAATTCCTGACGCGCGAGTTCCAGGAAAACATCGAGGCGTTTGAGAACCTGGT
>DATIWA010000686.1:0-3395 GCA_035465515.1 Candidatus Limnocylindrales bacterium
ATCCCAAAGTCCCGTGGGTCCACATTCGAGAGGAAGGCGGCAAGTTCTTCATTGATACTCGTTAGGTTGCGGACAATGATCGTGACTTCCTGGTGTGGCCTGGCGGACACTGCCTGAAGCACTCAACGGCTCACTTTTTCACTGGCCGGGTGGAGGCATGCCCGGCCTATCTGGATGTTAAACCAGGACCCCGCGCCAGCCGGTGACCGAAAGAAGTGACTGTGCGTCGGCGTCGCTCGGGGCGTGTAATATAGCGTGACCATGCGCGGGACCGTTCTCGCCCTTTTCATTTTGAGCTGTTGCGGCCCGGGCGCCGCACAGAAAGTCCGTTTCTCGCCTGCAGAGAAAAGCCAGGTTCTGGGCCGGGTAGAAAGCATACCGCGGAGCAATCAAGAACGGGCCGAGCTGCTCCGGCAATGGTTTGCCGATGCAGGCTGCAACGGCAAGTCACTTGAAGAACAGCCCGTGTCAGGAAGCGAAGCGCCCAACGTCATCTGCCATCTGAAGGGCGACGATGCAGGCATCATTGTTGCAGGCGCGCATTATGACGGCGCTTCATCGGCGCAAAGGCCCATGGACAACTGGAGCGGGGCCGCGCTGCTGCCCAGCCTCTACCAGTGCCTCCGCGCCCACAAGCGCCGCCACACCATCATTTTTGTTGCGTTCGCCGATCGCGGCAATGAACTCACCGGGGCCGAAACTTTTGCGCGGCAATTGCGACCCGCGGAAACCAGGCGCCTGCATGCCATGGTCAATATTGACGCCCTTGGCCTTTCCCCGACCAAAGTCTGGATGGCGCATTCCGACAAGGACCTGGTCCATTCCCTGGTGATCATGATGTATGCCATGAAGCTGCCGGCCAGCCAGATCAATATCGCCGGCGCAGGCAACAGCGATTCTGAACCGTTCGCGGCCCTCAAGGTTCCGCAGATCACCATTCACTCGCTGACGCAGGTCAACCTGGCGGAAGGGACGGCTTCAAAGTTCCGGCCGGGCGCTTACTATGACTCTTACCGGCTTCTGTGCGGCTACCTGGCGTATCTCGATAAAACCGTGAAACCGAGGCGGCGCGCTGAATGAAGACGCTCAGTTCGTTTTTTCAATTTGACAGGCACAACACAACCCTGGGGCGCGAGATCGTCGCCGGGCTTACTACCTTCACCACCATGTCGTATATCGTGGTGGTGAATCCCGCGATACTCGGCGCGGCCGGAATTCCCGCCGGGCCGAGCTTTGTCGCGACCATCGCTGCGGCGGTGTTCGGCTGCGTGCTCATGGGGCTGTATGCCAACCGGCCTTTCGCGATTGCGCCTTATATGGGCGAGAATGCGTTTATCGCCTTCACGGTGTGCCAGCAGCTGGGGTACAAGTGGCAGACAGCCTTGGGCGCCATCTTCATCGCCGGCGTCCTGTTCGTTGTCCTCACAGTGCTGCGGCTGAGGCAATGGGTGGTGGACGCCGTGCCGCTTTCCCTGCGCTACAGCTTTGCCGTCGGGATCGGGCTCTTCTTGAGCTTTATAGGACTGAACCAGACCGGGATTGTTGCACTGGGGGTGGCCGGCGCTCCCGTGCGGTCCGGACACCTGACCGCGCCGCCGGTGCTGGTGGCGATTTTCGGGTTCCTTCTGATTTCCGCGCTGGTGATCCGCAAAGTTCCCGGGGCGATTCTGATCGGCATTGTGGT
The DNA here is from genome assembly GCA_035465515.1 of Candidatus Limnocylindrales bacterium. GTDB lineage: Bacteria > Acidobacteriota > Terriglobia > Terriglobales > Acidobacteriaceae > Angelobacter. The sequence continues at coordinate 1,685 of DATIWA010000686.1, forward strand.
GACCTCCGTGGCGGCTTTCGTTCTCAGGACCGCGCCCCCACCCACACATTTGCTGAGCCTTCCACCCAGCCTGCGGCCGATTTTCATGCAGATGGATGTGCGCAGCGCGCTGAGCTGGGGCGCTTTTCCGGTGGTCCTGACGGTGTTCATCATGGCTTTTGTGGACACCATGGGGACCTTGATCGGTCTCTCTGCCCGGGCCGGATTTCTGGACAGCGAAGGCAGACTGCCGCAAATTGAAAGACCCATGCTGGTGGATGCCCTGGCCACGACTCTTTCGCCCGTGCTCGGCACTACGACGTCAGGGGCCTTTGTGGAATCAGCGACGGGAATTGAAGCCGGAGGTCGCACCGGGCTTACCGTGCTGGTGACCGCGGCTTGCTTTGCCTTGACGTTGTTCTTTGCCCCGTTTGTGACGTCGATTCCCGCGCAGGCCTATGGCCCGGCGCTGATCATCGTAGGGCTGTTCATGCTGGAGCCCATCACGCGCATAGATTTTACCGACTACACGGAATCCATCCCGGCGTTTGCCGTGGTTACGCTCATGTGCTTCACGTTCAATATCGGCGTGGGCATCACCGCGGGATTCGTGCTTTATCCTCTGGGCAAGCTGGCTACCGGCAGGGCGCGCCAGGTCAAACCCGGAATGTGGCTGTTGACGGGGCTCTCGCTGCTGTTTTTTATCTTTTATCCGTACGGCTGAGCAGGGCCGTCAGTCGCCGCAGGCGGGAAGCAGAGCATTATCGCCCAGGTCCGGCATGGCGGCCGGATGAAGAGCCGGCATTCGCCCGGCAAGCAGCTCATCAAAGAACCTGTCCACGCTGGCGAGGATCTGCGGGCCGTCGTTTGCGGAATAAACGGCTTTGCGCAGCGCGCTGCCGCCTACGACGCCATGCGTGAACCACGCGACAAACTGCTTCATCTTGCCGGCCGTGCCGTGCATCTCTTCTTCCACCAGCATCTGGAAGTAGGTGCGGATCATCTGGTAGCGATCTGCTTCGCCGGGCTGATCGTAGCGGCCGGTATCGGCGTGCTGGCGGATCTGGCGGAAGATCCAGGGATTGGAGGCGGCGGTGCGGCCGATCATCACGCCATCGCAATTGGTCTGCGCCACCATGGCCACGGCATCTTCCGGAGTGCGTATATCGCCATTGCCGATTACGGGGACCTTCACGGCATCTTTTACGGCGGCGATCCATTCCCACCGGGCATTGCCGCTGTAGCCCTGCTCGCGGGTGCGGGCGTGCAGGGCGAGGGCGTTCAGCCCGCAGTCTTCCGCCATGCGGGCAAGCTCCACGCAGACAATGTTGTCGTCATTCCAGCCGAGGCGGAACTTCACCGTGAAAGGAATCTTTACCGCTGCGCGAACGGATTCAAAGATGCGCCGGATGACGGGCAGGTCTTTCAAAAGACCGGAGCCGCCATTGCACTTGACCACGCGTTTGGCCGGGCAGCCCAGGTTCAGGTCCACCAGGTCGAAGCCGGCGTCTTCCACGATTTTCGCGGCCTCGGCCAGCGTGTAAGGATCGCTGCCGAAAAGCTGCGCGGAGATGGGATGCTCGTCCTCATAGAAGTGCAGGTAGCGCTTGCGCTTCTTTTCTCGCGTGCGAAACAGCCCGTCGGCGGAGGTGAACTCGGTCATGAGAAGACCGCATCCTGAGCTTTCCGCGCTGGGCAACTCCGGGCCGTGGTCCGGGGCCGACATGATCGA
>DATIWA010000687.1:0-3491 GCA_035465515.1 Candidatus Limnocylindrales bacterium
TCCCTCATCATCACCGGGAATGAAAAGTTTTTCTCCGCCGGGGCGGACCTCAATGAAATTTCCCGTCTCGGCGCGGCTGAGGCGTTTGAATTTTCGCGGCTCGGTCAGCGCCTCATGAACTCGATTGCCGGCTTTCCCGTGCCGGCCATCGCCGCCATTGAGGGCTATTGCATGGGCGGAGGATTGGACCTGGCTCTCTCCTGCCGCAACCGCGTTGCCGCGCCTGACGCCGTCTTCGGCCATCGCGGAGCATCGCTCGGGCTGATCACCGGCTGGGGCGGCACGCAGAGACTATCGCGGCTGGTGGGCAGGCCTCGGGCATTACAGATGTTTCTGTTGGCCGAAAAGCTTTCGGCAGAGGAAGCGTTGAAGGTCGGGCTGGTGGACCGAATCACAAATGACCCGGTTCTCACTGCCCAACTATCCATGTCGTCCTCCTGAGGGCCGCCGGCGAGGACGCGCTTTCATCGCGCGTGTGAAGATGCCCGAAGTATCTTGTGTTTTAAAACATCGCCGCGCTGTACGGGCCTCTCTTGTGTTCAGCTGCTGAAGAATATAAGCAGCGTAAGAGGCGGAACCGGGGGAGACGCGATAAAGGCCCGCCCCCTTCGGTTTGCTCCCGGTCTCTCTCTCATTTAACCTAGCAGGTTTGCCCTTACGCCCTTACACTATGGCCGACCTGTCTAACAAGATCTCCAGCAAAATCGATGCAACGTCCACCCGTTTTGAGAAAAACATGCGCAGCATGGCCGACCTGGTTGCGGCTGTCCGCACGGAAGAAGAGCAGGTCCGCATGGGAGGCGGAGAGAAGAACATTGACGCCCAGCACGCCAAAAACCGGCTGACCGCTCGCGAGCGCATCAACCTGCTCATTGACCGCGACACCGAATTCTTCGAAATAGGCCTCTATGCCGCCTATGAGATGTATGAGGAATGGGGAGGCGCGCCCTCAGCTGGCGTGGTCACGGGGTTGGGCCGCATCCACGGCCGCCTGTTCATGCTCATTGTGAACGACGCCACCGTGAAGGCGGGCGCTTTTTTCCCCATGACCGCCAAGAAGGTCATCCGCGCGCAGAACATTGCCATTGAAAACCATATTCCCACCATCTATCTGGTCGATTCCGCGGGCGTGTTTCTTCCCTTGCAGGAAGACGTGTTCCCGGACACCGACGACTTCGGCCGCGTGTTTCGCAACAACGCAGTGATGTCGGCCATGGGCATTACCCAGATCACGGCCATTATGGGCATGTGCGTGGCCGGTGGGGCCTATCTGCCCGTCATGTGTGACACCATTTTGATGACTGAAGGCAGCGGACTTTTTCTCGCCGGCCCGGCGCTGGTGCAGGCGGCCATCGGTGCCAGGTATTCGGCGGAGGAGCTGGGGGGCGCGCAGATGCATGCCCAGATAGCGGGAACCATTGACTACCGCGAAGCCAACGATCATATCTGCCTGGAGCGCATACGCTCGGTGGTCAGCAAGCTCGGGCATAAGCAGGGCGCGCGTTTTGACCGCATCAAGGCCGAACCGGCGGCCTACGCAGCGGAAGAAATCTACGGAATCTTTGAAGCCGACGGTATGCGCCCGTACGACGTGAAGGAGATCATCGCCCGCGTTGTGGACGGGAGCAGGTTTGATGAGTACAAGGCCGAGTACGGAAAAACAGTGGTCTGCGGGATGGCGCGCATCGGCGGCTTTGCCGTTGGCATCGTCGCCAACCAGGCGCTGCCCGTGCAGCAGACTGATCCGCATTCCGGCGAAAAACGCGTGGAGTTCGGTCGCGTCGTCTACACCGAAAGCGCGGAGAAAGCCGCCCGCTTCATCATGGACTGCAACCAGAACCTGGTGCCGCTGGTCTTCCTGCATGACGTCAACGGCTTCATGGTGGGCCGCGACGCCGAGTGGAGCGGCATCATCAAGGCCGGAGCCAAGATGGTGAACGCCGTGTCCAATTCCGTCGTTCCCAAGATTACCGTCATTATCGGCGGCTCTTTTGGAGCGGGACATTACGCCATGTGCGGCAAGGCCTACGACCCGCGGTTTGTCTTTGCCTGGCCCACGGCGCGCTATGCCGTGATGAGCGGCGCGTCGGCGGCGGGAACACTCACCGAGATCAAGGCCAGGCAACTGGAGCGCGGCGGCAAAAAGCTGAGCGACCAGGAAAAGCAGGAACTGTTTAATTCGGTGAAAGCCACCTACGACCACCAGACCGATCCGCGCTACGGCGCGGCCCGTCTGTGGATTGACAAGATCATCGATCCCATGGAGACCCGTGAGGCGCTGATCGTGGCACTGGAAGCGGCTTCACTGAACCCGGACGTCAGGGAGTTTAAGGTGGGCGTGCTGCAAACTTAAAACCTGCCGCCGGACCACGGGCTGAAGCACCGTTCGCTGTGCCCTTGCCTCCGTGTCTTCGTGGTGAGTAAGCGATTTATGTCTGCGTTCCACCGTGGTAGGTTTTTCTGATGGCAAACGAAGTAAAGATCATCGAATGTCCAAGAGATGCCTGGCAGGGCATCAAAGGCCAGATCCCTGCCGCTATCAAGGCCCAATACCTGCGCGCGCTGATCGGCGCCGGTTTCAAGCACATTGACGCCGTCTCGTTCGTCTCGCCGAAGGCCGTGCCCCAGATGGCCGACTCGGAGGAAGTGCTCAAGAAACTCGACCCGCCGGACGATGTGGAGATCATCGGGATCGTTGTCAACCAGAAAGGCGCGGAGCGGGCCATTGCCACGGAAGCCGTACAAACGCTGGGATTTCCCTATTCTGTCTCGCCGACGTTTCTGGAGCGCAACCAGCGCCAGACGCTGGAGCAGGCCATTGACGAGTTGGAGCAGATCAAGAAAAAGGCTGACGAGGCCGGCCTGGACGTGGTGGCCTATGTCTCCATGGCCTTCGGCAATCCCTACGGCGACCTGTGGAACACGGACGAGGTGGTGGAAGCCGTGGGTATTCTGGCCGACATGGACATCCACCAGATTTCTCTGGCGGACACCGTCGGGCTGGCTACGCCGCAGCAGGTGCGCGAACTGGTTTCGGCGGTGACCGGCGCGTACGACCATCTGGAAATCGGCGCGCATCTGCACAGCACGCGCGCCGGCGCGGCGGAGAAAGTCATCGCCGCCTACGATGCAGGCTGCCGCCGCTTTGATTCCGCCATCGGCGGGCTGGGTGGTTGCCCGTTCGCGCAGGATGAGATGATCGGCAACATCCCTACCGAAATTGCCGTGCAGGCGCTTGCGGAGCACGGCGCCCAGGTGCCGCTCAAGAAATCCCTGGAGTCAGTGATTGAAATGTCGGCGGACATAGCGAAAAAGCATATGGTGATGATGTGAGTCCTCGGCGGTCCTTCATCGCTGCCGTTGTGGCATTCATTATCGCCGCCACCGGCATTGTGCTCTTTCAGCCCGAGTCTGGTTTTTTGCAAGATGCTTGCGTCATCAAAGGAAATCGCTAACGTGTCCTACAAAACCATCCTTTACTCCGAGTCCCA
>DATIWA010000688.1:0-3017 GCA_035465515.1 Candidatus Limnocylindrales bacterium
TGTGCAGCGGGGTGCCCGGTGTTGAAACATCCTGAGCGTCAGCGAAGGATCCCTTCCTCCAAACGAAAGAACTCCTGCATAAACCTCGGCATCTGGGTTCGAAGATGGCCTTCCCGCTCGCATTGGCAATTGTTCTGGGTATTCCTGCTCTATCAATCATGTCCCGCCTGGCTCATCGCGGAGTGGCGTCTTAACCGGACGCCTTGGGGCCGTTAGTGCGTCTATCTCTGGGCTCTAAAACCGCTTACAATATCCATTTATTTACTTTCCGTCTGGAGAATACTTTTGGCGAATCTTGTGCGGGCGAAAATCTCTGCCCTGGGGACCTATGTTCCACCGCGGCTGCTGACCAACGCTGATCTGGAAAAAATGGTGGAAACCAGCAATGAATGGATCATGGAGCGCACCGGCATTCGGCAGCGGCATATCGTGGACAAGGGCACGGCGACTTCCCATCTGGCGGTGGAAGCGGCAAAAAATGCCCTGGCGGAACGCGGCATTCCGGCGGAGGACCTTGAAGCCATTTTCCTCGCCACCGTTACCCCCGATATGTTCTTTCCCGCCACGGCCTGCCTGGTGCAGGACCGCATTGGCGCAAAGAATGCCTGGGGTTATGACATTTCGGCGGCCTGCTCCGGTTTTGTTTACTCGCTCCAGACGGCGGTGAAGTTCGTGGAATCCGGCGCGCACAAGCGGGTGCTGGCCATTGGGGCCGACGTGATGTCTTCCATCATTGACTACACCGACCGCGCCACCTGCGTGATCTTCGGCGACGGCGCCGGCGCGGTGCTGGTGGAACCCGCCACGGACGATAATTACTGCATTGACTTTATCCACGAAGTTGACGGTTCCGGCGGTTGCTACCTGAACATGCCCGGCGGAGGCAGTCTGCATCCCTCCAGCCACGAGACGGTGGACAAGAAAATGCATTACGTTCATCAGGACGGCCAGCAGGTGTTCAAATACGCTGTCCGCAAAATGGCGGAAGCTTCGGAACGACTGCTGGAACGCAACGGCTTCAAGGGCTCGGACGTGAAGCTGTTTGTTCCGCACCAGGCCAATCGCCGGATCATCATGTCCGCCGCCGACAGGCTGGGACTGGCGGAAGACCGCATCATTATCAATATCGGCGAGTACGGCAACACCACGGCCGGAACCATTCCGCTGGCCATGGAGTCGGCCCGCCAGCAGGGCCGGCTGAAGAAAGGCGACCTGGTGCTGATTGCATCCGTGGGCGCGGGATTTACCGTAGGCGCGGCGCTGCTGCGCTGGGCGTGTTAGGTCGCCGCTGATTTACGCTGATTAACGCAGATCAGGAATTCAGCCTCGAATCAAGACGCGAAAGGCCTGAATCAAGGAAAGTCCGCGTCCATTCGCGGTTGAATTTTTTCCGCAGCGTTCATCTGCGCTGGTCCGCGGCTAGACTATCGCTTCGCCTTTACTTCCTCACGATGTTTGGCTGCCTCTTTGGGCACCTGCGGCTCGGTCATGCTTACCGGGTCCAGGATCTCCGCGATCTCCTGCTCGCTCAGCAGCTTCTTCTCGCGGGCAATGTCGATGATAGAGCGGCCTGTTTTGACCGACTCCTTCACAATCTCCGCCGCCTTGGCATAACCGATATACGGATTCAGGGCCGTGGCCAGTGACACCGTGCTTTGCGCGTAGAAGGCGTTGCGCGTCTGGTTGGCGGTAAGGCCCTTCACGCATTTTTCCGTGAAGACGTGCAGCATGTTCGCCAGGATGTTGATGGATTGGAGCACGTTGTAGGCCATGGTCGGCATCATGACGTTGAGCTCAAGTTGTCCTGCCTGCACCGCCAGGGCCACTGCCGTATCGTTCCCGACCACCTGGAATGACACCATTGCGGCCAGTTCCGGCATCACCGGATTGATCTTGCCCGGCATGATTGAGGACCCCGGCTGCAGGGCGGGCAGGTTGATTTCCGCGAAACCGGTGTTGGGGCCGGAGGAAATGAGCCTCAGGTCGTTGGAGATGCGAATGATCTCAAGCGCCAGGTTACGCAGGGAAGAAGACACCTGCGCCATGCAGGCATTCGATTGCATGGCCCAGCGCATGTCGGCCGCCGGCGTGAGCTTCTGCCCGGAAATCTTCGCCAGATTGGCCACCGCTTTCGCGCGATAGTCGGGATGCGTGTTGATGCCGGTGCCCACGGCGGAGCCGCCCAGCCCCAGCTCGCGCAGTGAATCGGAGGCGTGCCGAATGTCGGCTTCGGCTTTGCGGATGGCCACCCCGTAAGCGGCAAACTCCTGGCCCAGGCGGATGGGGACCGCGTCCTGCATGTGCGTCCGGCCCGACTTCATGATGTCGTGGAACTCCCTGCCTTTGGCCTCAAACGCCGCGGCCAGGTCCTGGAGCACGGGATACAGCTTTTCCAATTGCAGCAGCGTGGCCAGGCGCATGCCGGTGGGGAACACGTCGTTGGTGGACTGGCCATAATTCACGTGGTCATTGGGATGGACCGTGTATTCGCCCAGTTTGCCGCCCATGAGTTCGGTGGCGCGGTTGGCAATCACTTCGTTCGAATTCATGTGGAAGCTCACGCCTGCGCCGGCCTGAAACACGTCCACAACAAAAGATCCGTCCCACTTGCCATCCATGACTTCTTTGGCGGCCCTCATGATGGCATCGGCGCGCTTGTCATCCACCAGGCCCAGGGCTTTGTTGGCCTCGGCAGCGGCGTACTTCACCATGCCAAAAGCGCGGACGAGGGTTAGATTGGCCCGCATGCCGCTGATGGGGTAGTTCTCAACTGCGCGCGCAGTCTGCACGCCATAGTAAACGTCGGCTGGAATCTCCTTGATGCCAATGGAGTCTTTTTCCTGGCGGAAATTGCTGGTGTTCGTTGCAGTAGCCATAAGTACGATGCCCCCGAAAATAGAGACTACTCAAAAAATAAGATGATGCTGGCCATGCGCCCCGGCGGACGCAGGCCAAACATATGATTATAAAACGCGGGCTTGAGGGCTGGCGGGGCAAGTTGCGCGCGCGGCATTTTG
>DATIWA010000689.1:0-2760 GCA_035465515.1 Candidatus Limnocylindrales bacterium
GACCTCCACGGCATATGCGTTGTTCAGCTTGCAGGAGCGGGGAGTGCTGTTTGTTGGCCCGGGCGTGGAGCTTTACGAAGGCATGATCATCGGCGAAAACGCGCGCGAAGTGGACCTTGACGTGAACGCGGTGCGCGAAAAGAAGCTCACCAACATGCGCGCGTCAACGGCCGATGAGGCCATCCGCCTGGTGCCCTTCAAGAACCTGACGCTTGAGCAGGCCATTGAATTCGTGGCGGACGACGAAATGGTCGAGGTCACCCCGAAGAATCTCCGGCTGCGGAAGAAGATCCTCCAGGCCAACAGGCGCCCCCGGAAGAGCGCCTTGCCTGCCGGCGCAACCGTGCTTTCCTGAGCCGGTCCGGGCTACCAGACCTCGCATCGCTCGCCTGCCGGCCGCACCATGGCTGATCCCTGCTTGCAGGAAAACGCCTGGGCAAACTCCGGCATGTTCGAAAGCGGGCCAATCACACGGTATTTGGCAATCGGGTGCGGATCGCCCTGCACCATCAGGCGCTGCGTTTCCGGACGGATTGCATCCCCGCGCCACTGCGCCCAGGCCAGGAAGAACTGCTGGTCGGGTGTGAAGCCGTCAATCGTTGGCGCGGGATGCTTCTGCCGCGCCTTCTTGAAGGCAAGGTAGGCGATTTTTGCTCCCGCCAGGTCGCCGATGCTCTCTCCCAGCACCAGTTTGCCGTTGTGGTGAATATTTTGCTCAATGAAGTACCCGTCAAACTGGCGGACCACGCATGATGTGCGCGCCTGGAAGCGCTTCAGGTCGTCCGGCGTCCACCAGTTGTTCAGGCGGCCCTGCGCGTCAAATTGCGCTCCCTGGTCATCAAAGCCGTGGCTGATTTCATGGCCGATCACCACGCCAATGGAACCGTAGTTCACCGCGTCGGTCGCATTTACGTCGAATGCCGGCGGTTGCAGAATGCCGGCGGGGAAGACGATCTCATTCAGCAGCGGGTTGTAATAGGCGTTGGAGGTGGGCGGAGTCATGTCCCAGCGTCCCCGGTCGGTCGGCTTGCCGATCTGCGTCCAGTTATCTTCCACCACGTTCCAGCGGACGGCGGCTTCCTGGTTGTTCCAGTAGGAGTCGCGGCTGATTTTGATGCTGCTGTAGTCTTTCCATTTGTCGGGATAGCCGATTTTGGGATTGAACGTGGCCAGCTGTTCCAGCGCTTTCTTCTTTGTCTCCGGTCCCATCCACTCCAGGCCTTCAATGGTGTCATGCATGGCGGCCAGGATGTTTTGCACCATCTCTTGCGCCCGCGCCTTGGCCTGGGGAGGAAAATATTTCTCCACGTACTTCTGTCCTGACGCCTCACCCAGGACCTGATCGGTGGATTCGGCACAGCGCTTCCAGCGCGGCTTGATCTCGGTGGCTCCGGCCAGGAATTTTCCGTAGAACGCGAAGTTCTCGTTTACAAAAGGGTCGGAGAGCGTATTGGCCGCGTCATGCAGCAGGTGCCACTTGAGATAGGTTTTCCAGTCAGCCAGCGGCGTTTCCTGGAACTGGCGGTCAACTTCCTGCATGAATTTTGGTTCCGCCACGTTAAGGTCCGCGCGGGAGACCTTTGCGGACTGGAAATAGCCGTCCCAGTCCACCGCGGGCGCCATTTTCTTCAAGCCCGCGTAGGTGACCTTGTGGTCCGTGTTCCTGGGATCGCGCAGGGCCACGTTGTCCAGCGAGTGTTCCGCCAGTTTCTTTTCCAGTTGGAAAACGGTATCGGCGGCCTTCTTTGCCCTGGCCTCATCGTAGCCGGCCAGCTTGAACATGTTGGCCATGTGCACCAGGTACTTCTCGCGGGCCTGCTGGAATCGCGGTTCGGGCTTCAGATAGTAATCGCGGTCCGGCAGGCCAAGACCGGAGGCGAAGATATAAGCGATGGTCTGCGCGGGATTGTGATTGTCTGGCTGGGCGACAAGCCCGAAGGGCACGAACACCGAGAGTTCGTGCAGCCGCAGGACCATTTTTTGCAGGTCGGATCGCGTCTTGATCGCGTCAATCTCTTTCAGCATGGGCTCGGCGGGTGCCAGTCCCAGCTTGTTGATCTTCGCCGCGTCCATGCAGGAGCCGTAATAGTCGCCGATAAGTTGCTCGACGCTGCCTTTGGGCCAGTCCGTCTTCTTCGATACGTCTTCCAGTATGGCTTTGAGCTGGTCTTTCGCGACTTCTCCAGCCTCCCATCGGCGGCTCCACCGGTCCATATATGCGGGTATGGGATGCTGCGCATGCCATGTGCCGTTTGCGTACTGGGCAAAATCGGTGCACGGGTCGGCCTTGCGGTCGAGATCGCCGGTCTCGATTCCATGTTGTGCCGGGGCCTGGGCGAAAAGGGAAGCCGAAAAAACGGAAATGATCAGCAGCAGTTTGAAGCAGCGCATGAAGAAGGTATTCTCCTTGGGTGTTGCGGTGATGAAAACATCTAAGGCTTTTCCGTTCGCGGCCGGTCTTTACGCGATTTAAAGTTCTCCGGAAAGTTTCTGCAATGAGACCACGCCCTTGTCACTGTGCAGGCGCAGTTTTGTGCCGCCCTGGTTGATGGTTCCGTGCACGTCATGCCCGGCATAACCGCTGGTCGAAGCAAGATTGAAGTCTGAGTGGAAGTTGGCCCGCCTGCCGCCGTCATATTCCACGTCCACCCCGGCATCTTTGGGGATACGAACAGTAATGTTGCCTTTGTAGGTCTCTATAGAGGCGGACTGGCCCAGCGCTCTGGCGCTGATATCGGCATCCGCCTTGTACGACTTTAC
>DATIWA010000690.1:0-5653 GCA_035465515.1 Candidatus Limnocylindrales bacterium
TCCAACGCCAATCACGATTGCGTCCAGCCGGCCCTGCATCTGCTCGTAAATCTCGGCTGCCGTGGTTTCCTGGTGATAATCGGGATTCGCGGGGTTCTCGAATTGCAGCGCGGTAAATGAATCGGGGATTGTTGCCGCCACTTCGCGGGCCTTCCTGATTGCTCCCTGCATCCCTTCCTGGTCCGGAGTGCGGATCACCTCTGCGCCCAGGGCACGCATGACTTTTACTTTTTCCTCGGCGAACTTTTCAGGCACGCAGACCACCACCCGATAGCCCTTATTGACCCCGATCAACGCCAGCCCAATTCCGGTATTTCCCGCTGTGGCTTCTACGATCGCGCCTCCGGGCTTCAGCCGGCCCTCTGCCTCAGCCCGCTTGATCATGCCAATGGCCGCGCGGTCTTTCACGGAACCGCCTGGGTTCAGGTATTCCAGCTTGGCAAAGATTTCTGCTGCGCCCTCTGGCGCCAGACGGCGTAAATGGAGCATCGGGGTCTCGCCGACCAGCTCGGTTATGTTATCTGCAGTTCGTAAATGGGTCATAGCCAAACTTTTCAGACTAAGGGAGCAGGCACAATGCCGTCAAACCCGGGTTCCTTCATCGGTTGCATCCCGGAGCCGTTTTTCAGGGGAAACCTGGGTTAACGCTGAAGCCTGTCTTTCGTCAAGATAATAGCGATTCGCGTAAGCTGCTCAGCAAATGTACCAGTGAAGCCATGGCTGAGTCCTCTGATAGCGCTTCAGTGATGTCCGTTCGGGCAGTGCTGGGGGAGTCCTTAAAACCAGGTGAAACCTTTTTCACTCCAAATTACTCTAGTGGTATAGCAGGCTCATCCGTCGACTGCTAAAAGGGGGGTGCGTAGATCCCCGGAAGACTACGGCCCCCTTTTTCCCTTTCCGTTTCTTACATCTTTACGACTTTAACCATCCAGGCAAATTTCAGTTGCGGCGGCAGGAGGAGAATTCTTCGGCACGATAGGGACTGCGCGAGGGCGCCGCTCCAGAATTGAGGCCTGACGCATTGGCTGCGATTTGCTGGAAAGCGTTCCCCGCGCAGCGGGCGGTCTGCGCAATTGATATAGTATTCGCGGGCGTTGATATTTTAGAAAAACCTCCTTCTTTTCCTGATGAACGGACTTGCCACGGCCTTAGCCATATTGACCGGAGCCACAGCCGGATTCCTTGCCGATGTCAGGCGACGTAAACTTTCACTCACCCGCGCTGCCGGATGGAATGTGTTATCAGTTCTTGATATCGCTGCCCTGGCAATGACCGCCGGACTTTCTGCCGGACTTATTGCGGCGCTTGTGCCCGGGACAGTTGCGCAGCGGCAGTTTCCCTCGTTCTGGCCGGCAGTTGTGTCACTGGCATTTTGGATTGCCGCCGGGAGCTTTCTTGTGCGCGAAGGGCGGCGACAGGTGCAGCTTCAGCGTCCCGCAGGCCTGCTCTTTGCCGAATTCATGGTCCTGGCGGGTTGCTACCTGGCCTTCGCTCCCCAGGCCGCCATTCATCTGACGGCCATTCCCGCTCTGGCAGGAAACCGGATCCTGCTTGGCGCGCTGCCCATTGGGATTGGTTGTGGCTTGATCGCGCTGCTGGTTCCTCCCTTTCTCAAGCGACCGGAAGAGCACCGCGTCCTGCAACGCATTGCCGATCAGGGAGAGTTCGTCCAGCCTGAGTGGATTCCGTCAACCCCGGAATGCGCCCACCCGGAGCGCTGGCAAATGCTCGATCCACAAAGCGCGGAGATGGAAGTACTCGATCTGCTGGAAGCGCTCATCAAGGCGGTAAAGCCGGAATTGATTGTTGAGACCGGCACGTTTATCGGTCACAGCGCGATCAGGATGGCACGGGCGCTACAAGCAAACGGCTTTGGCAGGATCGTAACCATTGAATATGATCCTGCGGTCTTCGCCAAAGCCAGGCAGAACATCGACGCCTCTGGACTGGCGGGCTGGATCGAGTATCGCAATGCTTCCAGTCTTGAAACCAGAATCAACGGCGCAATAGATCTTCTCTACAGTGACAGTGATGTCAGCATCCGGGAACAGGAGGTGCGCCGGTTTTTGCCGCAAATCAAACCGCGTGGTCTCGTTCTGATCCACGACTCCAGCTCTCATTTTAAGGTTGTCCGTGAGGCCGCCCTGCGTCTGGAGGCAGAGGGCCTGTTGTCCGTGGTTCTGCTGTCCACACCCCGCGGTCTGTGCATCGCGCAAAAACGGGAAGGCCGCACCTGACAACCGCTTTTCAGGCTGGGCGGATTTGCGATGATTGGCCTTACTTCCCTTCCAGAATTCTTCGCGCCATCACCAGTTGCCCCAGGTGATAGGCGTTGTGATCGGCCACCAGCAGCGCCTCGCGCAGATAGGTCTGGCCGTCGCCGTGAGGGATTTTAGCGAACAGGTCCCGATTGGGATCACGCATCATGTTGCAGACTGATTCCAGGTCGGCCAGAAACTGGTGCACGCTCTGATTCCAGGCTTCGTCGCCGGGCGGGGCCTCGCCTTCCGGCCAGTAGCCCTCCGGCCACTTGGGAGACACATGCTTCGCGTCCAGGCTGAATTGCAGAATGTCCCATTGCGCAATGCGCATGTGCTCCAGCAATTGCCAGGGGCTGTGTGGCGCGCCCTTTGGCTTGCGCCCGCGCAGTTCCGGCGGGAAGCTCCGCAGCTCGCTGGCCGCGTCCAGGTGTGCTTCAGCCTTGCTGAGCACGTTGATCAGGTGCTGGCGGAGAGAATCGAGTTTTTCCATAAGGCCTTCTCCTGGCGCCATTCTAAAACGCGGCGGTAGGGCTCAGCGCCTTGCAGACGGCATCTGTCTGGGAGAGAGAAAGCTTCCGGGTTCGGTGAGCTTTTTGTGCCGAAGGTCATAATTCCAGGCAAGCGACTCCAGCACGTTCCAGATAAACATGCCGGCCAGAAAAGCGGCGAAAAAGTAGATCGTGATGCGGTTCACGTTTGCCGGGTGCAGCCGCCCGTACCAGAACAGGAAGCTGATCGCAGCCAGCATGAGCAAGAAACGGCCGAAATAGGCAGCCATGGACAGCACCGGCCAGTTGCCCGTCCGCCGTTTGTACTCGCGAAACACAGCGTTGCGGCTGCTTAGCTCTTCAATCGAGCTGCGACGGTCTGATTTTGCCATTGCCGTGGCTCCTTGCCGGCCAAGTCCGGAACATCCGGCGTCGAATAGTGAATTTTACTCTCCGCCGGCCATATCCATCTGATCCGGCCGGAAAACATGTTGACAGTCGCCCCTTCTCCTGTAAAATAAGCGGCGCAATGGCACGTTTCTTCCTCGGCTTTACTTGACGGTAGTCCGCAAACCTCCGGTCGGACGTTCCTAAATTACTGTCAGTTCCCGTTCAAACTAAAGAGGAAATGAGCGCCATGGTGCGAAAGATTTCTGTCCTTTCTTTTCTGCTGCTGTTCAGTTTTGGGGCATTTGCCCAGCCTGTTAAAACCCGCCACTTTGTCTTTGATTACTCCTTTACAGTTCGCGTCAGCGAATCCGGCAAACCCCTGGACGTGTGGTTCCCCATGGCGCACTCTGACCGGTTTCAGCAGGTCAGGATCTTATCCATGACCGGCGACCTCCCGTTGAAAGAAACATCTGAGCCTGAATACGGCAACAAGATGTTTTACGCCCATGCGGACAAGGCCACCAGGGCCGAATATCACTTCAGCGTCAAGTATGACGTTGTCCGTCTGGAGCATCTGGCAGCCGCTTCCTCCGATGGAAAATCGGCGGGAAAAGATCTCGAGCGCTTTCTTCAGCCTGACAAGCTTGTGCCTGTCACCGGGCGACTCGCGGAAATCGCGCGCCAGCAGGTAAAACCCGGGATGTCCGACATGGAGAAGGCGAGAGCGCTCTATGACTACACTTTTGCCACGCTGCGCTATGAGAAAACCGGGACCGGATGGGGCCGCGGCGACGCGCTTTGGGCCTGCGACGCCAAACACGGCAACTGCACGGATTTCCATTCCCTTTTCATCTCCATGGCCCGTTCTCAGCACATCCCTGCCAAATTTGAAATCGGCTTCCCCTTGCCCGATAAAAGCCCGGCAGGCGAGATTCCCGGCTACCACTGCTGGGCGGAGTTTTATACCAGCCAACGAGGATGGTTCCCGGTTGACATATCGGAAGCCTGGAAAAATCCCAGCGAGAAGGAGTATTTTTTCGGAGCCAATGACGTGAACCGGATCCAGTTCTCCGTTGGCCGTGATCTGGAATTAAGTCCAAAGCAGCGTGGAGAGCGGCTGAACTACTTTATCTATCCTTACGTGGAGCTTGGAGGAGAAGCGTATCCCAACGTGGCAAATGCCTTTTCTTTCAGAGATGTGGGCGCCACGCAAAGCACAGCGCAGGTGATGCGCACCGGAACTCGTTAAGACCCGGGTCCGGGGCAGCATCTCCCCGGACCTTCCTTTTTTTGGCTAACCGCCGGTTCCGGCCGCGTCTTCAGTTCGCGCGCAGACTCATCTTCAAGTCAGCGTCGCCTATTTGTTTGCCGTCGATTTGGTGGTTTCGTCGCTGGCAAAATATCCGCTCCGGGTCCGTACCTGAAGGTCTTTGTAACCCGGCGCGCGCGCTATCACCTTCACCGTCCTGTAGCCGCCGTTGCTGCGAGGGTTGGTCGGCTTGTACGTGATGCTGTACTGGTTGCGGATGTCGCGCGCCACCTCGCGGCTGATCTCGTCCACTTCATCCAGGTTCCTGGGGAAGAACGCCACGCCGCCGGTCTGCACGGAAAGCGCTTCCAGCGCGCGCTTGGCGCGCTTCTGCTTGCCTTCATCGCCGAGAATGCCGATGGTGTAAATGGTCGGCCCGTTGTCGCTCTGGACGGCGCGAATGGCCTGTTCCAGCGAATCGCGACTTTCATTGTCCTCGCCATCGGTCACCACCAGCAGGACTTTCTTCTCCTTCTTCGCGCCTTTGGCCAGATGGTCAGCCGATGCGATCACGGCGTCATACAGGGCCGTTCCTCCGCGCGAATCCACCCGGTCCAGCGCTTCCTTCATGCGGCTGATTTGGCTCGTGAAATCCTGGTCCAGCCAGGGTTCGTCGTTGAAATTCACTACAAAAACTTCGTCATTGGGATTGCTGGCCTGCACCAGATTGACCACCGCTTTGGTCACTGCATTGCGCTTGGTGCGCATGGACCCCGAATTGTCCACAATAATTCCTATTGATACGGGAATGTCCTCGCGGCTGAAATGGGTGATCTGCTGCGGCTGGCCGTCTTCAAACACCGTGAAATCACGGGGAGAGAGGTCGGTCACGATATGCCGCTTGGTGTCCACCACGGTGGCCTGAAGCGTCACTTCGTCAACGCGCGTGCGGTAAACAAAGCCCTTTTCCCCTTTTGTGACCTCTCCGACTGTGCCCACCTCGGTAGAAGGCTGGAGATCAGGGGGAAGTTTGGAGGTGGCCGCCCCCCCGGGAACGTTCCCCGGCCCCGCTGGAGCATTGGTTTCAGCTGCCGGCTGTGCCGGTTTAGCCGGACGCGCCCAGACGGGAACAGCTGGATCGTTAGGATCAACATCCGGGGGCAGCGGCGTCGGCTGCACCTGGTGTTGGCTCGATTGGGCTGTTTGTGTCTGGCTTTGCGCACGCAGAGGAAATGCGGTCATCGTTGCCAGCGATGCGACTAGAA
>DATIWA010000691.1:0-4387 GCA_035465515.1 Candidatus Limnocylindrales bacterium
GAAAATTCAAACGCCTCAGCCGCGCCGAGACGGGAAATTTCATTGAGGTCCGCCCCGGCGGAGAAAAACTTTTCATTCCCGGTGATGATGAGGGACTGAATCCGGCCGCGTTCCGCCTCCGCCGCAAGTTGTTCGACGGCCTGGAGCAGCCGGGCGATGGTCGCGATGCCCAGTTTGTTGGTGCGGTCAGGCGACGTGAGACGCAGGACGGCGCAATCTTTCCTGCAGGTCAAATCGAATTGGGTGTGAATGCCTGGGTTGTTTTCCTTCACCGCCTATCAAGATAAATGATTGCGGCGGGGGCGGGCCTGGCGGCCCTCCGCGTCTCCCTGCCTCGGCGGGGCGGCTTTTCAGTAGAAGTCGCTGCAACTCAGGAAAAACCCGCAGGTCTTACACACGACCTTGCAGCGCGACTCGCGCATCCGGGACCCGCAGTTGGGGCAGTAGCCGGCGGCGTCGGCCGGCGAAGGTGTCTGCTGGCCCGCAGGAGCGCTGGACGGCGGATTCATTTCGTCACTCATGGCTTTTGCAGTCTATATCATTTGCAGCCCAGCCAGGACATGTCCAGCCAACAAACCTCTAGTTACTCACATCTCATTTCCCAGTCGCTCACGTTTGAGGACTTACAAGTTTGTGAAGATTACCGTTTTCGGCCTGACAATTTCCTCCTCCTGGGGCAACGGACACGCCACTCCCTACCGTGCCATCCTCCGGGCGCTTCACCGGATGGGACATGAGATCCATTTTTTTGAAAAAGATGTTCCCTACTACCGGGCGCGGCGGGACTTTGATACCAGCGATTATTGCCGCCTGACCTTCTATGAAGACTGGCGGCAGATACGCCGCCAGGCGCTGGCCCACGCCGCCGAATCGGACGTGGTGATCACGGCGAGCTATCTTCCGGAAGGCGCGCGGATCAATAACGACGTACTGGAACTCGGCCGGCCGCTGCGCGTCTTCTATGATCTGGATACGCCGGTCACCGTGACCAAAATGGAATACGGCGGAGTTGACTACGTCCTCCCGGCTCAGCTGTCCGGCTTCGACCTGGTGCTGTCTTTCACCGGAGGAAAAATCCTGGCGGAACTGGAGCAGAGGTACGGCGTCAGGATGGCCCGCGCTCTCTATGGCTGCGTGGACCCGGACGACTACCGGCGGGTTGAGCCGGCGGCGGAATTCGCGTGCGACCTGAGCTACATGGGCACGTACGCGGCTGACCGGCAGCACAAAGTGAATATGCTCTTTCTAGAGCCGGCGCGCCGGCATCCGGAAAAGCAGTTTGTGCTGGCGGGCTCGCTCTATCCATGGGAGTGGCGCTGGCCGGAGAATGTCCGCCGCATCGAGCATGCTGCGCCGCATGAACATCCGCAGTTTTACTCATCATCGCGCATCACCTTGAACATCACGCGGGACGAGATGGCGCGCTGGGGATGGTGCCCGTCCGGACGCTTCTTTGAGGCGGCAGCCTGCGGCACCCCAATCATCAGCGACTGGTGGGAAGGGCTGGACTGGTTCTTTGACGTGGCCCGCGACATCCGCGTGGTCTCGCGGCCAGAGCATGTTGAACAGGCACTGAGCATGCCGGACTCCGACCTGGAGGCGCTGGCGCGCCACGCCCGCGAACGCACGCTTGAAGACCACACCGGCCAGGTACGCGCCCGGCAACTGCTCCAGTATCTGGAAGAGGCGCGGGCTGCCGCTCCCAACGAAAAACGCGAGGTGATGCAATGATCGGAATCATTCCCGCAGCCGGCGCCGGACAGCGCATTCAACCTCTGGGCTGCTCCAAGGAACTGCTGCCCGTGGGTTCGCGATTGCTGGACGGAGTGGAACGGCCCAAGGCCGTTTCGGAATACCTGGTGGAGCGGATGATCGCCGCCGGGGCCGAGCAGATTTGCATGGTGATCTCCGCGGAAAAGTCGGACATAGTCCGTTACTACGCGGAGCGGAACTACGCCGCGGAGATCTTTTACGTGGTGCAGCGCAAGCCGCAGGGACTTTGCGACGCTTTATTTCGCGCCGAACCGTTTGCGCGCGGCCATGACCAGGTGCTCATCGGACTGCCCGATACCATATGGTTCCCGGAGAACGCGTACCTGCCGGCGCTGGAACTTGAGCAGTCGGACGTAAACCTGGTCCTGTTCCCGGTGAGCGATCCCACGGTTTTTGACTCGGTGGTGTGCGACGAACAGGCCTACGTCCGCGAGGTCCAGGTCAAGCGGGAGAATGCCGCATCACACTGGGTCTGGGGCGCCGTAGCGGCGCGCGGAGAATCATTTCATCGTCTCAAACTGCTGTGGGAGGCTCGCCACCGCGGCGACGAGTATCTGGGAGACCTGCTGAATGCATTCATTGCGGCGGGAAATACTGTTCGCGGGCGGTACTGCGGTGAGGTCTATATGGACGTGGGCACCATGCAGGGGTATCACAATGCCCAGGACTACCTGCGTACAAGGCTGGCGCATGCTCTCAAGGCCGCGTGAGCTTCAAAAATGGCAGGCGCCCGTGGGCACGGAAGGGCGGCCAGTGGCAAATCCATTTCAGCAGGCCGCACAAGGAGGTACGCCTCAGGCGTTGGCGCGCAGAATCTCGCGGATTTCGCGATTGATCCTGGCGCAATCGCGTCCCGCCTTGTCAATCAATTCGGACCACTTGCGCGCATTCTCGTCAAGATTCATTTGCGCCAGCAGATAAGAAGCCTGCAAAATTGTTTCTATTGAATTGCTGAGATCGTGCGCCAGCGCCCTCAACCTGGTGTTCACTTCAGCGGGAATTTTTGCGGTAGTTTCCATTTTTGGTTGCGCACTCATGTGCCATTCCCCCGAGAAATTAAAGACAACAAGGCCCATCTTATGGCGGCCTGAACATTAGAAGCAAATCCGCAGAAAACAGTTTTCCCGGTCCCGGGCATTGTCCAACCGGCCCGGCCGGAATCCTCAGATGCCGATGATTGCCCTGTACCAACCTCTTAATTTTCGCGCTGAGGGAATCGCGTAGTCCTCTAAGGTAATTCGCGGCATGAACCCAAGTGCTTCACCGGATGTGGCCTAAGGTGGTCCCAACCTAGAATCCGCGCAATCTTACAGCTGTTAACCAAGACAACTTCACCAGGTCAAGCGGTTGGTCAGTCGTCCCCCAGGCGATTTTCAGCTTTTGGGGGATTTGTGCATCCACTTCGCAGCATCTGTTTGCTCGCCGTTGTATCTGTTGTGACATTGCTCCCGGCTTCCGCCGCCACAAAATTTCAACCCAGCACCACGCTGGCCGCCGAAACGGCGAACAACACCAGCGCAGCCGATTCTTTCACCAGCCAGAGCAACGGCAATACGGGCGCCGGGAACGTCAGCAAGGTGCCAACGCGGACACTTCTCTATCCCGGCTCCACGGCAAAAATATACGTACAGTTCATGCCCTGGTTCGGGTTTTCCAATCACATGAACGTGGGCTATGCCTCCAATGACGCGCTCCAGGTGCAGAAGCAGGTCAATGACCTGGTGAGCCGCGGAATGGACGGCGCCATCATCGACTGGTACGGGCGCGGCGAATTCAACAAGGGCTTTATCTCCTACGACCAGACCGCGCAGCTTGTTATGCATCAGGCGGAAGCCACTCCGGGCTTTCAATTCGCGATCATGTATGATGCCGGAGCTCTTAAGACCTGCGCGGCAACCGCCGGCTGCGATTTGACGCAGACCATGATTGACGACTTGAACTATGTCAACGTCACATATTTCAACTCTCCGGCGTATCTCCGGTATGGCGGCCGGCCGATTGTTTATTTCTTCGGCGATTCGGCCTACACGCTGGACTGGAACAGGACGCGCGCCTCCGTGGCGGGCAATCCCCTGTTCATCTTTCGCAATAACCCGGGATTCACGCACGCGCAGACCAACGGCGCGTTTTCCTGGCTGGCGCCGCAGTCGCTTACATCGCCCAGCACCACCGACCCGGCCTCCCTCGGCTACCTGAACAGTTATTACAAGACTGCCTTGTCGTACCCGACGCTCTATTCACTGGGGTCAATCTACAAAGGCTTCAACGATACCCTGGCTTCGTGGGGAGCGAACCGGTACATCAACCAGCAGTGCGGGCAGACCTGGCTGGAAAGCATCGCCGACGCCGGGAATTTTTACTCCGCGACGAACCAGATGATCGGCGTCCAGGTGGTGACCTGGAACGACTACGAAGAGGGCACGGAGATTGAAAGCGGCATTGACAACTGCGTGAGCGTCGCGACCTCGGTCAGCGGCACGGTCGTCAACTGGGCGATAACCGGCCAGCAAAACACCATTGACCACTTCTCCGTCTTCGCCTCGCAGGACGGCCAGAACCTGATGTGGCTGGCGGACACGGCGGCGGCCGCGCGCAGCCTGGACCTGGCCCGGTT